>JAPYRO010000189.1 GCA_029941095.1 Dehalococcoidia bacterium | reverse complement strand
GGATAATCCATCTATTGCTTCTTTTAATGGGTAATAATTACTATGAAGTGAAACAGACCCAATTTGAGGTATGGGGTTCCCGTCTTTAGACAGTACAATTCGAACAATGTTTTGCTTAGGTTCGCGCTCTAATCGACTCGCCAAGCCCGGTTGCGAAGACCTCAAGAGCTCTAAGTTTTTATTAAATAATTCCAAAATTTTATCCTGTCATTATCTCAGCAAACTTTTTCTCTCTTAATATCTATTTTGCCGAGCATAATATTCGCATCGTTGTGATTTGGATTAAATTCTAAAAGGCGGGAAAGAGTATTTTGAGCGTCTTCAAAGCGGTTTGATTTATATTGTATGCCTGCAAGCCCAAATAGAATGTCTGTATTGTCAGGGTGAGTTTCGAGATACTGTTTCATAGCTAGTTCAACCTGGCCAAATTGATTACTCTGATAAGATAGTTCAAGCAAATTACTCATTGCCGGTTTGTTTGTAATATTTAATTTTAAAGCCCGACTAAACGCATCCATAGCTTCAGAGGTTTTATTCTTCTTCGAGTATGCAATTCCAAGTCCACTAAAAGCCTTATCACTATCAGGATAATTTTGTGTTACATACAAAAACCGTTTAATAGCATCATCGTATTTATCCAATTGAACCTCTAATAAACCAAGACCGACAGATGCGACATATCCCTGTGGTTCAACCTTAAGACTTTTCTGATAATAGTTCTCAGCACTAGATATATTTTGTAGTTGCATGTAGCAATTACCCATGCGTGCCAAAGCTTTAGCATAGTCGGCGTGATCACTGCCGGCCTCAGCATAGGTTTTAATTGCCTCTTCATATGCTCCATCATCCTCTAATGATTTTCCTTCTGCCAACACATCCTTCATACAATTCTCCTTGATATCGGTGAAATATTCTTCATCGCCAGCGACGTTTTTTAATTTTGCTGTAATTTTATATTGATACACAAAAAACCTCTTTAATTCATTGGGTGAAAGATCTTGAATACTTAAACGTCCTATACTTAACGTTGTTGTCTGATTCTTTGCATCTTTGTATTGAGGATCTAATGTTTCATTAATGCTTGAGATTCTGTAACCTGCTTCGTCGAATAACTTTACAATTTCATGATAAGTAAAGAATCTCAAATGAGTACGATCTAAAATACCTTCATCTTGATAGGTCCAGTTTCCTTCAACCAACTGATTTACTAGTCCTAGATATTGGACATTAGGGATGCTGGCTATAACCGTTCCATTGGCTCTTAAAAGTTTTCTGGTTTTTTTAAGAACGGCAAGCGGATCAATCAGATGCTCCAAAACATCCGCAAACAAAATGCAATCAAATCTTTTTTCTTTAAACGGGAGTGTGAGAGTTTCAATATTTCCTTCTACAACTTCATCAAGAACTTTTTTTGCCTCGACTGCTGCCCTATGATCCAATTCAACACCGGCAACATAAATACCTGACTTTTTCTTCAGCTCATTACCTGTCATGCCGGCAGCGCAACCGATTTCAAGAATATCAATAGCGTCGTCCGGAACTAATGACACAATATCATCACGAATATTTTGAAAGTACTGAGGCATTGACGTATTTTCTGGTTGGGCGTTTAGTTCGATGTCCTTTTTTGACAATTTCTTTTGGGAGCGCTCTAAAAACTCAACAATTGCTTCTTCGATGCTCTTTACCCAAAGTTGTAAAAATTTTATTTGTGAAAAATTTTCTCTAACAGTTTTTCTCGCTTTTTGTCCCAAAGAATTCGCTAAAATTGGGTCATCGAGCAACCTAACTGCACATGTTCTAAGATATTGAATATCGTCAGATATATACCCATTGATCCCATTAATTATAGGCGAGGTTTTATTTGCAATCGAAATGACAGGCATACCAACTGCCATGGCTTCTAATAAAGATAAATTATAGCCATCCTCATAATCATTCGCCGTTGTATGCAGGTAAACCCGTAGTGATCGGTAATGGTCTAATAAGTCATCGAATCCTGATGATATTCTGGATTCAAAAATGTTTGGATTCAGCCCAAGCGTCACCGAAGGAAGACCTGATAGTATTGACTCGCCTGTAGTGAAACCCAGCATAAGGTCGCGTTCTTTAATCAAATTACCCACACGCAAAACTGACGGGTTATCTCCCCTATATCCACCATAATCATTTACATCTATTCCAGGCAATATGACACCACCGGGCATACCCCAGTCACGACGCTTACTTTCAGAAATAAAGACTTTTTTGACATTTATTAGCAGAGGATTGATCTTGTTGAGGTAGTCCTCGCGGCTTACTTTATTGTTGCCTAGTTTTATTTCAGTACTTAATTTATTGTGAAAAACAAGAATTTTAGGTAGGCTATATTCATATATTTTTACAAGATCCTTGATATTGTGAGCGATCACAAGATCAACCGCTCCTTCATCTAATTGAGATATGGCTTCTTTTTCTGATACCAAGATGACATTGTCAGGAACCGGACGCATATTTTTGTCCCAGCGTCTAT
>JAPYRO010000188.1 GCA_029941095.1 Dehalococcoidia bacterium | reverse complement strand
TCACTATATTAATTGATTTAAAAAGAGGTTGTTTTTGAATCTGAATTTTCATCAAGGATGGGTTATAGCTTTTGTATTATTTCTTTGCTTTACAGTAACGGTTGGTGTATTACAGTATTCATGGGGTGTTTTCGTAACTCCCTTAGAATCTGAATTTGGATGGACTCGAACCGAAATAAACGGGTCTGTAGCACTTTTTAGTTTCACTGGAATTGCAGGATTGATCGCCGGTCCCCTTCTGGACAAATACGGAGCAAAACCCGTTATGGTGTTCTCAATTATTTTATTAGGGGTAAGTTTAATTTTTCGGCCGCTGATAACTGAATTGTGGCACTATTACTTCTTAAGTTTAGTAAGCTACGCCGGTATGCCAGGCACTGTGATGTTACCAGTAGGAAAATTGATAGGAATGTGGTTCCCAAAAAGTAGAGGCAGAGCCATGGGGTTAACTGCCATGGGGGCAAACTTTGGTGGTTTTATATTTTCCAACATTACCGATCCATTAATTGAATGGTCAAGTTGGCAAAATACATACTTAATTTATGGCATCATGTTTTTCTGTTTAATTCCATTAATAATACTTTCGATAAAAGATTCTCCTTCGGTTGACCTTAGTGACTTAGGTGTAATGGATAAAGATAATTCATTAGGTTTGTCAGCAAAAGAAGCATTAAAAACAAAACCCTTTTTCTATTTGATTATCGCGCTACTTTTTGCCAGTGTTGCCTATCAGTCGGTGCTAACTCAAATAGTTCCTCATTTGGAAAACATAGGTATCGATAGAACAACCGCCGGTGTTGCTTTAGGTGTGATCGCGATATTTGGTATGGCCGGTAAAGTTCTTTTGGGGTACCTCACTGAAATCATCCCTTCCCGCTATGTTTTTATCGGAGCTTTAATCGCACAGATATTTGCGATGATGATTATGATAG
Source organism: Dehalococcoidia bacterium (assembly GCA_029941095.1). Lineage (GTDB taxonomy): Bacteria > Chloroflexota > Dehalococcoidia > UBA6926 > UBA6926 > UBA6926. The sequence continues at coordinate 1,622 of JAPYRO010000188.1, read as the reverse complement.
GAGCAGGTACCGGTTGGTTACTATGGACTTTTGTACCAATTTACGGCATAGCATTTGGGGGTATGGGATCGTTGATCCCGTTGATTGTCCAAGATACGTTTGGGTTAAAGAATTTTGCAAGCATCTTTGGGCTTGTAAATTTTTTCATCCTACCAGCAGCTCTCCTTGGACCTCCACTAGTTGGCATTTCGTTTGATTCAACAGGAAGTTACTCGACCGCATTTACCTGGATTTCAGTAGGATTTTTGGTAGCGTGCTGGGCATTTTTCATGGCAAAACCAACTGGCAAATTCTTTTCTTAAACGGGAAATAGAATTGCTTTGGTTCTGTATATGAAACGGTTCCTATTGGTAATAGGAATAGAATATCATCCTAACATCAGCGGTAAGATTAGTCCGAATATAATAGAGGTTACAAAAAACAATATTGAGAAACTCCATCTATTTATAACGAAGTTAAACCTATACAGTACAAAAAAGCCAGTCATAATAGTAGATATTGTGCACATTATGTATACGTAATTGGTGGTATATGTTCCTTGGTCAACCGAGCTGGTCCAGCGGACAATGTAGTAGATAAGGCTAAACAAGCCACTTATTAATATTGTTACCAGTTGGCTAAGAAGAACTACTCTAAGCGGATGCTTCTTTAATTTTTGATAAATGATACTGGTCGGACTAGAACTAGATTGGCCAAGCTGGTGTATTTTTGAGATGTTTAATCCTAGATACACCAAAATGTTAAACCAAAACATTAGGCCTAAGGAAATTATAATAATAAAATTAAAACCCATTCTATACTTCGGATAACTCTATTGGGGTATCAACAAGTGGAACTACTGTTGCTCTAAATAGATCTGATTCTAACAATTTGGAAGCATCGATTGCTTGGGTGTAGTCATCAAATATGGAGTAGAACGATGGCCCAGTTCCTGAAAAATACATACCAGGTAATTCCTGTTTGAATTCAGAATAGATACGATCTAGGTCAATTGACTCAAATGTCGGTTTAATATATTTAGCAAATGTATTCGTAGGTTCGCTCAATGAATATATTTGTGCCCAGGAATCACTTTTCTCTATAGCTATTACGACTGATTCTACAAAAGAACCATTGGTGAAATCGGAAGGGACGAGAAGAGAGTATAGGGACGCTGTTTTATTTACTAGTGGTGTTTGATCATTGGTAATAATTAAAGCGAAACCAGCAGGTGGTGGTTTAAGAGGTCGTATGATATCTCCTCTACCTGATATTAAGGCCGTACCTCGATTATTTACGAAATAAGCCACATCTGACCCTACTATGCTAGCAATATCGAGTAACTCTTTTTTTGATAACTTAAGGTTCCAAAATTTATCTAATGCCAAAATCGTTGCGGCAGCATTAGAACTCCCTCCACCTAATCCTGATGAAAAAGGTATTGTTTTCTTTAATGAGATATCGACGCCTTCATGAATTCCATGCAAATTACGTATTAGCTCCGCAGATTTATTGATCAAATTAAAACTGCTATTATCTACCGTTCCACCTATGGAAACATCAATACCCTGGGTTACTGATTGAGAAAATATAAGCTCGTCAAATAAACCGACGCTTTGTATAACTGTAGCGATATTATGATA
>JAPYRO010000187.1 GCA_029941095.1 Dehalococcoidia bacterium | reverse complement strand
TGATACTTACCATACCGGATCTCTATAATTTGCGGTTATGAAACCATCAATTATGTAAGATAAATAGCGCCGAATTTTTAAATATTGACCATAAACTATCACCGATATGGATGTTTTGTTGTTCCAATGATCGACGTGTTATATGGCCGTGTAGTAGTAGACCGTCTTGAGACTCTATACAAACCTCGTAACCAACTGCTGTCTTCTCTATGGTTTTCACTGTACCAGGTAGTATATTCCTTGCTGATAGAGTGCGTGTTTCTGGATTAGTAGTAGAAAATATAATATCACTCGCTTTTAGCCCTACAGATATAATTTCTCCCGGATCAACTTTTTTATAGGGCACTTCTAGAGTTAATGAATTTCCGAATCCAGCAACAATGATCCCTTCGTTTGGTAATAATTCATCAACCTTTAACTCTAATATATTTTCGATACCTGTTAACTGTGCTATTTCAATTGAATTAGGCTGCGTTAAAGTTGCAACAGGTGTGCCCGTATCGATGATGGATCCATTTTGAATCACTTGAACACGATCACCTAAGGTTAGAGCTTCCTCGATATCATGGGTTACAAATAATATAGGAATGTTTTCATTTAACAATATGGTTCTTATTTCTTGCCTTGCAGATCGTTTTAGATCTAGATCCAAAGCTGCAAATGGCTCATCCAAAAGAAGCATTTTGGGTGAGGTTGCAAGGGCGCGAGCCAAAGCGACTCTTTGGCGTTCCCCACCGGAAAGAGTATCAATATTTCTTTGAGCTATAGATGTTAGCTGCAAGCGATCGATAAGTGAATTTGTTTTATCAGAGATGTATGATTGGCTTTCCGCATTGATACCATATTCAATATTACTTCTCACATTAAGATTTGGGAACAAACCATAATTTTGGGGCATGTAACCTATTTGTCGTTTGTAAGGAGGAATATCAATTTCATTACTAGAATCGAAAACTGGAACTCCGCCTATTTCAATTCGTCCCCGTTGCGGAGTACTTATGCCTGCTATGGTTTTGAGTGTAAGAGATTTTCCCGCTCCGGATGGGCCAAATAATATTGATATTTGACCAGGTTTTATATCCCAACTGCTGGTCAGTTGAAAATCTCCGACTCTCGATTCGATCCACCCCGAGGCGTTCATTCTCGCACCTCTACAGATTGAGATCTTTGGCCAAGAATTGTAAGGATGACAAGGATAATTGTTGAAGCAACTAATAGTATTGTCGACAGTGCTATGGCACTGTCGAAGTCAGTTTCCATAGCAGAAAGGATTGCCAGGGGCATCGTTTGAGTTTTGCCGATAAAATTTCCTGCGAACATCAAAGTTGCACCGAATTCAGAGAGTGCTCTCGCCCATGACAGCGCTAAACCTCCGAGGATTGTTGGAGATGCAATAGGTAAAGTTATTTTAAAGAAAGTTTTAATGGGTGTCATACCTAGCGTTTGCGATATATCCTCGAGTTCCTTAGGGATTTGAGTAAAACCAGTTGAGGCAGATTTAGTGTAAAAGGGCGCAGCGACGAATATTTGAGCCAGAATGACCGCTAATGTTGTGAATGATACCGAGTATTCAGGATTTCCCAATAGGCTACTTAATAAACCATTTCTGCCGAAAGCCATTAGCATGCCGACTCCTGCAACTACGGGAGGGAGGACAATGGGAAGGTCAATAAGTATTTCGATGACTCGTTTAATTTTCCCGTTCCGCCTTGAAAGATAGTATGCGGTGGGAGTTGCAAATAAGATTATCACTAAAATACTGATGCTGCTTGTTATGAAGGATAACCTTAGAGCTTGGAATGTGAGGTCACTAAAAAGGTTGTTTATTAGGTGCTGAGACCCTAATGCTCTTGCTAACAAGGCAAAGATTGGCAGACCTATGAAAACTATATATACGATAGTTGTCCAGCTTGTAACTCGCATTCAGCTTCCCTTGATTGTTTCTTTGGAAAATAAGTTCAAATTACTTGCCCTACTTTATCGGTCTAAACCCATTTGCCACTAAAATCTCCGTTCCCTTTGACGATGATAAGAAAGCAATAAATTCGCCTGCAACTTTTTTCTTATCCTGTTGCTCTAGTGTAACTATAGAATATGTTGGTTTTATATTTAATTCTATTGGAAATGGGATTCTTTTTACGCTACTGTCTAATTGCTTCGATATATCGGTTGAGTATACTATGGCTGCATCTACTTCCCCTAATACTACTCTGGAGAGCATACTGCGTACGTTTGTCTCCCGTGACACAATGTTTTGGGTGAAATTAGTTGGGAATTCCTCTCCATAATAACCGGACGAGTCTATTTCTCTAATAGCTATCAATGTGTATTCTCCAATAGGCACCTCGGGTAACGCTGTCACAATTTTAAGACCAGGGGTCAAGATATCCGTAAAACTGTCTATGTCAGGCGTTTTCTTTGAGACGACTAGCACTAAATCGTTTTGTGCAAATGCTACGGGATTACCTCTTGTATAGCCACCAGATGATAACTTTGCTACTTGTTTATCATTTGCAGATGCGAAAAGATCTGCTTTTGCACCATGTTCTATTTGGGCTCGCAGGGTGGAAGT
>JAPYRO010000186.1 GCA_029941095.1 Dehalococcoidia bacterium | reverse complement strand
GACTTAGGGGATAGGTACTCTCGGAAAGGCATCATAAAGGTTAGTGAGGTTCAAGGACGGTTCTCGAAAGCTCAGATACTTGCCGGGGTAGATTTTGTTCCAGGTGATTTAGTCGTCCCTAAAAATAGCAACCTTAAAAAATTATTAGAGCCCAAGATACCTTGGACCAAGAGATACCCTCATAAGGACAAGAAAGAAAACCTCCTTCAAGGCGATGTCATTTGGGGGGACTACAAGGGCCTACCATCGTTATCATACTAATTGTTTTTTTTTGGTAGCATTCCAATCTTGTAGGGAAGTGACAGTCATATTATTCTCCTTGAGGGCCTGCAATGCTTTGAGTAGGGCAAGCGATCCTGATATGGTTGTGTAATATGGAGTATTTGTGTTGAGCGAGGCTCGCCTTAATGAATAAGAATCCTTGATTGATTGATCACCAAATGTTGTATTAACTACAAATTGAATTTCTCCACTCTCAATTTTTTCGACAATATGCGGCGAACCTTCTTTTACCTTATTGACCATAACTACATTTAAATTATTTTTATTAAGGTATTGGGCGGTTCCTTTAGTTGCTAGAATAGTGTAGCCATATTTAGAAAAGTCCTTAGCAATATTTACTGCTTTATGTTTGTCTGAATCCTTGACACTAATAAAGACAGATCCTTTGTCTGAAAGCTTTATTCCGGTTGCTAGTTGTGCCTTGGCAAATGCCATTCCGAAAGACTTATCAATTCCCATTACTTCACCGGTGGACTTCATTTCTGGTCCCAAAAGAATATCCACATTATCAAACTTGTTGAATGGGAAAACAGATTCTTTTACGGCAGTATGTGCCACGGTATCTTCTGTTAAATCGAGTTGATTTAATGAGTTCCCAACCATCACTAAAGCCGCTAATTTTGCAAGAGGAACTCCGGTGGTCTTACTTACAAATGGTATGGTCCTAGATGCCCTTGGATTGACCTCCAAAATGAAGATCTCTTCACCTCTAACTGCGAATTGGATATTAATCAACCCTATCACGCCAAGTTCTAGCGCAAGTCTACGCGTCTGATCTTTTATGGATGCTACAATTTCAGGTTTTATGGAAAAGGTTGGAAGCGAGCAGGCGCTATCCCCGGAATGAATACCGGCTTCTTCAATATGTTCCATAACCCCTCCAATAATAACTGATTTGCCGTCAGAAATAGCATCGACGTCGACTTCAATTGCATTTTCAATAAAATCATCTATTAATACAGGGTGTTCAGGCGAGGCTTCAACAGCGTGCTTCATATAGTATTCGAGGCGCTCTCGATCATAAACGATCTCCATTGCGCGACCTCCCAAAACGTAGGAAGGACGAACGACCACTGGATAACCAATTTTTTCAGCAATTTTTTGCGCTTCTTTGCATGTAGTGGCGGTACCATTTAAAGGTTGTCTTAGGTTGAGCGTTGCCATAACTTCGGAGAATAGTTTTCTGTTTTCCGCGCGGTCAATATTCTCTGGACTTGTTCCAATAATTGGCACACCAGCATTCATTAGTGGGACAGCAAGTTTTAAGGGTGTTTGACCACCAAACTGAACTATTACGCCATCGGGTTTTTCAACCTCTACAATATTTGATACATCCTCAAAAGTGAGAGGTTCGAAATAAAGACGGTCAGAGGTATCGTAATCGGTGCTGACTGTTTCTGGATTACAGTTGACCATAACTGTTTCGTAACCGGCTTCTTTCAGTGCAAAGGAGGCATGGACACAACAATAATCAAACTCAATTCCCTGACCGATACGATTAGGGCCGCCACCAAGAATCATGATCTTTTTTTTGTTCGTGGGATCAGCCTCACACTCTTCCTCATAAGTCGAATATAGATAAGGTGTGTGAGCTTCAAACTCTGCTCCACAGGTATCAACTCTTTTATAGACAGGTTTTATGTTTGTTGCACTTCGTTTCGCATTGACATCTTTTGGACTGCAGTTGAGGATATTCGCGATAAAAATGTCTGAATACCCATTTTCTTTGGCTCTTTTAAGTAGATCGTCAGATAATTCTTTAAGATTAGCTGTTGTAATCAGCTCCCTTTCGATATTGAGAAGGTCTTGAATATTCTGAAGAAACCACGGGTCAATAAAAGTAATTTGATATATTTCTTCAATGGAAAATCCGTTTCTCATTGCTTCTGCTACATACCACAGCCGATCCCAGAGTGGTTTGTTTAATATATTTTTTAGCTTGCTTCTAATGGCTTTACGATTTGAAGTAGAATTGCTAGAAATATCTTTTATATTTTTGCTCAAACCAAACACACCAATTTCTAAAGACCGAAGAGCTTTGTTGAGTGATTCTTTAAAGGTACGGCCTATGGCCATTACTTCGCCGACCGATTTCATTTGTGTCGAAAGAACCGGATCGGTCATGAGGAATTTTTCAAAAGTAAACCGTGGGATTTTTACAACGCAATAATCTATTGATGGCTCAAATGATACGGGTGTAACACGCGTAATATCATTCCTGATTTCATTTAAAGTGTATCCAACGGCAAGTTTTGCGGCAATTTTAGCTATTGGAAACCCGGTTGCTTTTG
>JAPYRO010000185.1 GCA_029941095.1 Dehalococcoidia bacterium | reverse complement strand
GCACTGTCCTCAAACACAAATTTGTAAAAGATGAGTACTCTAAAAAGTGATGCTTCATAAGACCTAACACAGAACAGCAGTTTTACTATGCCTAGAGAGGGTTCCAGGGATTCATACCTGTTTATGGTCTCGAAATAATTAAATAAATATCTGCATTAGAAATCAAAACTTAACATTTGGAAAGACACATCAAAACGGAATTCAGACTTTTCGACTCTAGCCTTCAATTTTGCATAGGAACCAGGTGCAAAATGAGTAAGAGTAAATAGAATTATAAATAGACGTCTTAGTTTTAAAGACTTCCGCAAGAAAGTAGTTAAATGAAAGAAAATAATAAATCACAAACAGTCACAGTTCATATTCTGCTGGCTCATGGATCAAAAGATTCTAGATGGCGAAAGTCATTTGAAGATCTCCTCGAGAAGAGTAGAAAAAGTTCTCCAAAAAAAAAATTGCCTCTGCTATCTGGAGATATGCAGACCCAGTCTGAGCGAAGCCGTTAAAGATTTAGCAGATAGTAATTTTAAAATATCAACCATTAATATTCATTCCATATTTCTTTCTGCTGGCGTTCATTTTAATGAAGACATCAAGGCAATGGTTTCTGATTTACAGGCAAATTATCCCAATCTTAAATTTAAGATAAATGATGTTGTTAGTAATAATAGCATTGTTTCAAACGCGATTCTAAAGGTGGTGACATCATGAAAAATAAAATTAAGCGGGTACTTGTTACAGGGGCTACTGGCCATATTGGTTACAATATTTGTATGGCCATTCTAGAGTCCGAAATTGAACTTATAGTTTTAGGCAGGAAAAATGAGTCCAATTTTCGCCAGGGCTTTTCTTTGCCCTGTAAATATTTTCAATGGAGTAACCCCGCCGAGAGTTTGCCTCCTGTTAAGGCCATGGACGTTGACGCAGTTATTCACCTTATGGGGGAGCCATTAGATGTAAGAAGATGGACAGAGCGAAAAAAACTTGAGTTTCGTTCATCTAGAATCAAAAGCACAAGAAATATGGTGTACGCAATTAAGGGTGCCATAGGACGTATAAAAGTTTTTTTAACTGCCTCGGCCATAGGTATATACGGAGAGGGAGGTGATAACACCTTTACGGAAAAATCTAAAATCGGTGACAGTTTTTTAGCAAAACTTTGTCATGACTGGGAGCAGGAGGCCAAAAAATCGACCTGCCGAAACGCTCAACTCAGGTTTGGAATTGTCTTAGCTAACGATAGTAGGGCACTAAAAAAGATGTTACCAGTTTTTGAAAATGGTTTTGGTGGCCCCCTATCGTCCGGTAATCAATGGATGAGCTGGGTTCATATTGAGGACATTGTGGGAATTACTATGAAAATAATTCATGACCCTACGTTAGCTGGACAAATAAACGTTGTTTCTCCAGAGCCAGTTAGAAACAGAGAATTTACAAAACTTTTAGCAAGTGCATTGAAAACAAAAGCTCTATTACCTGTACCTAAAATAGCTCTTAGGTTAGTATTGGGTGAAATGGCTGGTGTAGTTTTGTCGAGCCAAAAAGTTTTACCTGAAAAGGTAACTGCGAATAATTATACTTTCAAATACACTAAATTAGCTGATGCATTTAGCTCACTTTTTAGTTGGAAGGAATCATGTCACGACAGATTGTTTGAACAGCAACAATGGACTCCCAAGCCCCTTAATGAGGTGTTTGATTTTTTCAGTGATGTGAAAAACCTTGAAGTACTAACCCCTCCATTATTAAACTTTAAAGTTCTTGATAAATCGACTGAAAATCTTCAAGAAGGAACCAAAATCAACTATAAACTAAAGATACGCGGTGTACCTGCTAAGTGGACGTCACTAATTACAAACTGGCAGCCAATGAACGAGTTTGCAGATGTACAGCTTAAGGGGCCGTACTCTAAGTGGTACCACCGTCATCTCTTTAGACCCCTATCTGGCGGAGTTCTACTTGAAGACAAAGTTGTATATCGCCTTCCTTTTTCTCGATTCGGCGGTAACATTCTACATTGGTTCATTCTAAAAGACATTAAAACCATTTTTAGTTACAGGAGAAAGAGAATTAAAGAATGGCACTAGCCTCGATAGTAACTTCCGGCACGAAAAGTTCCAAACAGTAGTATAAGTTCCAATCCTGTTAAAGTTAAGCTATAACCCCTTCAAACACTAATACTCTTGGCAGGGGCATTCACATCATCTCCTGTGAGTAACTCCCAGTAATTCTTCACAGTCAGACAACCTCTACAACCTACAATTCTTCTTGTAAAATTCACCAATTCATGTTATAAATTTGAGTAAAATAAACTCGTATTAATATTTTACTTTTGTATTGAGGAAAAGATGAAAAATATTTTATAAAATTTGCTGATTTCATGTTTTTCTGCAACCACCATCATTTCCTGTTCCAAAAAAGATGATTCATCAAGTAGTTCATCATCTGGAACAACTACAACCACCTCTGACGTCAGGAAACAGATACTCCAAAATACACTGACTGATTAACTGAAAAAATACTTTTTTTATAATCTATCTGGTAATGATTCCATATCACTGGTTGGCTCAACCTGTAAACCG
>JAPYRO010000184.1 GCA_029941095.1 Dehalococcoidia bacterium | reverse complement strand
GTGCTATAGGATCTTTTCTGAGAGTACGGAAAATATTTGCTACTACTGGCTTGTAAGAAAATGGTTTTGGTAATAATTCAGTTACTCCCCAGCTATGTAATTGCTCTAATACCAACTCTGGGTAAGGTTCTTCAAATACTCGTACTATTTCTTGATGCAGCCGACTTTCGCTTACATATTTTATGAAAGTAAAATCTCTATGTATCCAAGAGATTGTAGTCTGGTGGATTGCAAGTTCAAGTCTACATTTATAGATGGCTGCACGGATTATCCTAGTGGGGTCATCTTGGAAAGTCTTTTCATGGAGGCCTCTAAGAATCCTATTTTCTATATCTATTCCTCCTCCTAGTTGGTCTACTAGAAGCCCATATTCAAGAGGGTTAAGACTAACAGCAAGAGTGTTTATGGTGAAGTCCCGTCTGCTAATGTCTTCTGATAAATTAGCATGTATAACAACAGGCAGGGAACCAGCTTTCGCATAAGTTTCGGTCCTAGCATTAGCAACATCTATCGTGGAGTCTCCTATTTGGAGCTTTAAAGTCAAAAATTGGGATTTACTTACTATCGTTCCTATTGATTGCACTTGTGGATCTGCTGAGAATGATTCTACATCACCGTCTAATACCAAATCTATATCTTCTGATTTCACTCCCAACAGAGAATCCCTGACGACTCCTCCGATCAAATATAATGTTTCATTTCTTTCCTCGGCTATGGCACCAAGTCTTTTGCAGGCTAATAATAGATGTTCAGGAATATTTGATTCTATTTGTGTAGAAATATTCATCATTATAAGATTATAAGTAATAATTGAAGAAGTTCAAAAAAAACTATCAAAGGCATATAGATATATTGGGTATGAATGACATACATTCTATTGAAGAATGGATAAAAACTAATGCTAAACAATTAGAGAAAAAGCTAGGCATTAAGTTTAACGACCGTAATTTTCTTTTGAAAGCTTTTACACACAGCTCGTTTATAAACGAAAATTCAGACGACCAATTTGAATCGAACGAAAGGATGGAATTCCTTGGAGATTCCATCCTGAGCCAGACAGTTTCAAGGTACCTGTATGATAGATTCCCAGATTTAGACGAAGGTTCATTGACTAGAATTCGATCTGTTTTAGTAAATAGAGAAATGCTATTTCGAATAGCTGTCTTCTTAGATATAGGTAAGTATCTAATCTTAGGTAAGGGTGAATATGTTACTGGAGGGTCTAATAAAGAATCCAATCTCGCTAATACCGTGGAGGCTATAATTTGCGCGGTATACCTTGATCAAGGCCAAGATAAAGTAAATAAATTCATAATTCACCTTCTTGAGGAACTGTGGGACGATTCTTTTACCGACGATTCCTATTTCATGGACTCTAAATCTAAATTACAACAAACATCTCAAAAAATTTATGGCATCACACCTCAGTACGAATTAATAGAAGATGTGCAAGTAAATAACGAGCATGTGTTCAAAGTGAATGTCAAAATCCAAGACCGTTTATTAATTGCAGGGCAAGGTCCCACTAAGAAAGCCGCCGAACAGAACGCCGCGCATGGGGCAATCGAAATTATTAACAATTTAGAAATTCAACAATAAGATACACGATTTTGATTCAGGGATAAAAATGCGATAATGGAGTTGCTATGAATGATAAACTTTCTGAGAATCCAGGGCGTTTGGCTTCGCGACTTCTTCCACACTATGGGGATGTCGAGCAATATAAAGCGGTAGATGATCCGGCAAAATTGTTAGTGGAGAACCATATTACCCCTGATTCGTTAATTAAATTAGACGCTAATGAAAATCCGTTTGGAACCACGAATTCCGTATCAAATTTGTTTGCTACCCGATCTGATATTTCGATATATCCGGACGCTGAACAATCAGTATTGAGAGATGAGTTGTCTAAGTATACGAAAATCGAGAAAGACCAAATAGTTGCCGGTGCAGGTAGTGACGAACTGATTGACCTTATCACACGACTTTTTGTTTCTCCCGGTGATTCAGTAATGGTTTCGCGCCCAACATTTGGCATGTATTCTTTCTCTGCCAGTGTTTCCGGAGCTGACGTCATTGACGTACCAAGAAATATTAACGATTTCAGTTTAGATCTAGATGGTATATTGAACCATATAAATGAGGTGAAACTTGTTTTTATTGCCTCCCCCAATAACCCCACCGGAAACGCAACTGACCTCAAAGATTTGAAACAGATCCTTAATACCGGTGTACCTTTAGTTGTTGACGAAGCTTATGTTGAATTTAGCGACCGTGACTGTACTGAATTGCTCGATGAGTATCCCAACTTGATGATTCTGAGAACTTTTAGTAAATGGGCAGGGCTCGCCGGGTTGCGTGTCGGATATGGGTTATTCCCAAAAGATGTAGCCAAAATCTTAATGCGAATTAAACCACCTTATTCGGTTGGTACTCTTGCTCAAACCGCTGCTACCACCGCTTTGCAGAATATGTCAGAATCCGACCAACAGATTAACACTATTATTTCAGAAAGATCTAAAGTATGGTCGTCTTTGAGAGGTATGCCGAAATTGAAAGTATATCCTTCTGAAGGTAATTTTTTTCTAGTGAAAATAC
>JAPYRO010000183.1 GCA_029941095.1 Dehalococcoidia bacterium | reverse complement strand
GAGTAAGTGTAAGAACTTCAATTGCTAATTATGAAAGCGTAGTAGCAAACGCATTACGACGTTCACTTGCTCACAAGGAAACTGAAATAGTACCGAGAATATCGGATCTGCCTTACATAATTCCTTCTACAAGTGGAAAAGTGGAATTTGAGACTATTGAAGATGGGCAAGAGGAAGAGATTATTACTAAGCTTGTTGAGAAGGCCACAATCACTGTTTTTAACCGTTTTTTCAACATTCCTGAACTAGAAGAAATTGTTGATCGATTCCGTTCTGGTGTATCGATCGAAGTTGGAGAATCTATATCTAGTAAGGAGTATGCAAAAATTATAAAGCTAATCACAAATCTTAAAGAACCAATAGGGAAATTAAATGCGACTAGTGCAGGTACTAAAGCCTCAGTTGTGGAATTTATTTTTGAAGGATTACATTTGAATAAAAGATTAAATAAAGATCAGATCGGTTCAAAAATACTCTACCGTACATGACCTTGGAAGTTAGTGTTTTACCAGATGAAGGATTACTTTTTAACTCTGCTATCCATTGTTACACTGAAGCTTTTTCTCTCCCTCCTTACCGTGATCCAAAACGTGGCGAAGAAGTACACGCACGATTGCAATCAACACATAAATATATTGATGGGTTCCAAGCTTTTATCGCAACAGATCCAGCTGCCACTTATGAGGTCATTGGTATGTGCTACGGCTATAAAAGTAAACGAGGGCAGTGGTGGCATGACACTGTAAAACAAAAGCTCACTGAATCACTTTTGCCAATTTGGTTCGATTCTGCGTATGAACTGGTCGAGATCGCAGTACAGCCCAAAGAGCAGGGTAGAGGGATTGGGACACTTCTCATAAACTATTTACTTGATAAACGAACCGAGCCTGGGTGTGTGCTAAGCACGCGTACTGATAGTCAAGCTCATGAATTATATGAACGTCTTGGATTTTCAACACTAGGTCAAATTGAGTTCAATAACAGAACCGTTCCTTACTACATAATGGGAAAAACATTCCGACACAAAATTTGAAAAGATTCCCTCCATGCATCTTATGGTTAAAATCATTATATGGAGAGCAAGCAAGACCCCCGGGAAATACAGGATTTGTTACGTTTAGCTAAACAAGCAAGTAAGTTAGCAGGCGGAATAATTATGCCTTTATTTGAAGAAAGTATTAGTTTTACGCTAAAAAAGGATCAAACTCCAGTTACTATTGCGGATCAAAAAGCTGAGGAAGCAATTTCGGAATTTTTACAACGTGAGACTCCTGATTATTCAATATTAGGTGAGGAGCTAGGAGAAGTAGCTAGGAGTAATAGTCATAAATGGATCATCGATCCAATTGATGGAACGCAATCATTTGTTCAAAATATCCCTCTGTTCGGTACTCTTATTTCATTAGAAATAGATGACTATCCAGTTTTAGGAATTATTGCTTGCCATGCTTTAGGTGAAACTGTTAGTGCTGCTTTAGGTTTTGGCACATCCCTTAACGGAAAGCCGGTGAGCGTTACAAATAAGCACAACTTGAAGGACGCCATAACACTAACAACTGACCCTCAAAGTTTATATAATCGAACTCCAAAAGGATTCACCAGCATTCTAAAAGAAGTAAAGCAATTTCGATCATGGGGTGATTGTTATGGTTATTTAGCTGTTGCATGTGGTCGTGCAGATATCATGATTGATGACATTATTAATCGATGGGATATCTCTGCTCCATCAATAATTATTACAGAAGCAGGAGGAAAATTTAGTACTTGGAATCAAGAACATTTAATCGGAACAGATACAATTGCTACAAACGGATATTTACACGAACAGGTGTGCTCTATTCTGAATTGACAAAGGCTATAGTGAGAGTATTTTTTTGGGGTGAACAAATCCATCATCGCGAGACTGAACAATTCCTATAAAATGATCTTCCTCATCATAACAACGCATTATTCGCGGAATCTTAGAGAGAGCTGCAGAGTGTGCAATACTCTGTCCATTCCGGAGGTTTTTAGCTTCTGGCATTGCAACAACCAAAGTTTCTAAATTTAAAATGCCCTTATCAAGATCAATCAAAACTTCTCCAATACGGCCTTGATTCATTAAATTTTCAATTTCTGAAAGAGTATGTGCATCTTCAAGATTAAATGAACCATTTGTTATGCGTCGTAGAGAGCCCAAATGTCCACCTGTTCCAATCGCAGTACCTATGTCACGAGCAAGACTTCGAACATACATGCCCGGACCACAAGTTACAAAAACAGATAACCTATTAAAACTTTTACGAGTTAACTTTAATTCATAAATAGAAACAGCTCTCGATTTCAAGTCTGGTTTTTTTCCTGAGCGTGCTATTGAATAGGCTCTCTGTCCACGAATCTTTATCGCGCTATAAATCGGTGGAACCTGCTGAATAGTTCCTAAAAATTTTGAACAAATCTTTTCTAAATCTAAATTCTCATCCATGCTAGGAACGCTAATGTTTCTAATTGGTATTCCTTCTGCATCATCTGTATCAGTAGTAATGCCCAAAACAATTTCTCCCTCATAGCATTTTTTTGAATGAACCATATACTCAACTAGACGGGTTGCCTGTCCAAGGCAAAGTAACAT
>JAPYRO010000182.1 GCA_029941095.1 Dehalococcoidia bacterium | reverse complement strand
CTGGTTCGATCGAATTTCCTATACTTAGCGAAGCTATTCCGGGGGTTTGTGTTAGGCGCGATGTACATTTTTCAGCTTCAGCTAAATCAACACGACCTAGAATACGACCACGTATTTTATAGATTTGAACATTTTTAATATCTCTTAGGGCATACCGGATATTTCTAACAAGCTGGTTCTCGAAGTGCCTTCGGTTTCTACCCTTGAGTCCAATCTCGTCATAACGGATGAGAAGAGTTTTTGTTTTCATCAATTCCTAGAATATTTTTCTTGAAAAGTTGGATACAAGCCCTGATAGACTCTAGAAAATTCTTTGACGAATAGGTCGATGTCTTCAACGGTATTGTTCCCAGAAAAGGATACGCGCAAACTACAACGTGCTTCTTCTCCAGACAAACCTATTCCAGTTAAAATTTTTGAAGGTTTTTTTAAACTTGCGCTACAAGCACTCCCCAGGCCCACAAAGATATTTTTTTCTTCCAGGTGATGCAAAAGCACTTCACCTTCTACAGGTGGAAAGCTAAAGTTGACAATAGAGGGAGATTGTCTTTTTAGGTCATCGATTACCAGCGAATTAAAACGACTATTTAAGCTAGGAAGTTGATCATTCAATTCGCACAATCCTTGAACCAGCCTGTTGTTAAGATAACTAAGATGATCCTGCATTTCATCAATTCGTTCAACCGCACGAACTATTGCTCTTGCCATTGATCGAATTAATGGGACAGGAAGGGTTCCTGAACGAACTCCATCCTGCTGTTGGCCACCATGGATAATAGGGGTAATCGCTAGCTTGGAATCATAAATCAAAAGACCGATACCTTTAGGCCCGTGAATTTTATGGGCTGATAATGAATAACCAGCCAACCCAGACCACACTTTAGAAGAAAGCTTCAAACTGCCGACAGCCTGTACGCCATCCATAAACAACCGAGTACCAGGTGAATTTGCATGCAATGCTTCAAAAACCGAAACGGGGTCATTCACCGTTCCTAGTTCATTATTGACATGAGAAAGGCATAAAAATCGAGATTGGCTTTTGGATAAGACAGAGGCCTGTTTTAGGTCTAATCGACCTTCGGTTTGGTATTCAAGCAAGCTAAGTGGGTTGTTTCCTAGTGAACCAAGGTATGCTAGTGGCTCGAGTATACTAGGATGTTCCAACCCAAGGTAAGCCACCTTTTTATCTGGAAAACAGAGCCCTTTAATAAAAAGATTGTTTGCCTCGGTACCCCCACTAGTAAAAACAATTTTATGTGTGGAGGGAATATTTAAAGCATCGATAATGTCCTGCTTTGCACGTTCTATTTTTTTTTTGGCATCAAGTCCAATAGAGTAAATGGTACTAGGGTTTGCAAAATCCGAGTCCATTGATTCCTTCAACACATCCATTACCTCCGGAGAGATAGCAGTGGTTGCGGCATTATCAAGATATATCATGTCAAATGTAAGCTGAGGTGGAGTGTCAGCCCTGATACGGATCCATAAGGTCTTGCTCAATATTTAATTGATCCAAAATTCTTGCGACCACAAAATCGACCAGGTCCTCAAAAGTTTTTTGTCCTGAATAAAATCCAGGCGATGCGGGCAATATATGGGCGCCTGCTTGATCAAGAGCCAAAAGATTTTTCAAATGAATGGTGCTGAAAGGGGTTTCTCTCGGTACAATAATTAACTTACGCTTTTCCTTCAGGATAACATCAGCAGCTCTTTCTACCATTGTTATGGAAGTACCTGAAGCAATCCGCCCTATTGTCCCCATACTTGCAGGAACAATAATCATTCCATCGGTATAAAACGAACCACTTGCAATACAAGCATTGATCTTCGAATTTTTGTAGAGTGTTACATTATCTCCAGAAAAATAAGAAGTTTTCAAACCCAACTCAAGCTTAAGTAATTCGACCCCTCTTTCAGATATTACAACATGTAATTCTGAGCGATCTTTAAGGGTATCAAATAATCGCTTTGCATAGCAGGCCCCGCTGGCCCCTGTGACTGCGAGTATAAATCGTTTCATTTCATGACTCTATTAACTGATGAACGTCTTCACATAATTGAGTGTGAATATCTTCAATTGTCGCACTACTTTTTATTCTTTTTATATTAGTTCCCTGAAATGAATCAAATATTTTTTGGACCTGTTTGAGGTACTCCAACTTCTCAAACGAACTATGTGACTCACGAGAACTTTCTATTCTTGCTAAACATTCTTCAGGTGGTGCATTAAAAATATAAGCTCTATCTGGAATCGGTGCAAAATTTTCATTATCACGGAGAATACTGTCTGGATCTAGTCCCAGCGCCCCTTGATAAGCAGCTGTCGAATAATAGTATCTATCCAGAAGAACCACCTTATTTAAGCTCAATGCAGGAACGATATTATTTTTTACATCTTCTCGTCGATCTTCAATGAACCAAGAAAGCTCTTCTTCCCGTGTCACATCACCTCTCCCAACGGTTAATATCTTTCTTATTTTTTGCCCCCAGATACCATCCGTTGGTTCCCTAAAGCGAGCAACAGGGGTTCCTATTTTATTCAAATACACCTCCATTTCCTGGCACTGGGTGCTCTTTCCAGTACCGTCTATTCCTTCAAAAACAATCAACCAGC
>JAPYRO010000181.1 GCA_029941095.1 Dehalococcoidia bacterium | reverse complement strand
CTGCTCGGTCAACCCAACCTAGCAACAATAAGGATAATATTTTTTTCATAAAAGATGCTGCTGCCCAAGAAGCAAATATTGTGAGAACTATTATAGAGAAGAAAGAAATTGCTGCTGAAATTTGTTGATCATTAACAAGAGTATCTATGGTGCCAATAAATTGATCCGAAAAACGTAAAGCGAGAAATATACCTCCGACTATTCCAAAAATATTAGCTGTAACACGAACGAGCCCAATTTTTAATCCCAATACCATCGGAATCCCGACTAAAACAATAATTAGATAATCGAACCAAGCCATATTAGAATTAGTATAGCATCAAAAAAAAGTATCTTAGCGTTGTGATTGATATAGAATATCTATAGAAATAGAACCATGATCGTGTAGGTATAACTAAATGCCAGACATAATAGGCCCTTTAGCGTTAGACGGGCCCGTTGCTTCGGGCAAATCAAGTGTTGGAAGAACTTTAGCGAACCAATTGGGTTGGGTTTTTGCAGATACCGGCTTAATGTATCGAGCTATAGGGTATTTAATGGTCCACCATGATATAGAATCTAATGATTCAAAATATCTATTAGAACTGACCCATAAAGCAACTATTGATATACGTCATGAAAAAGTCATGCTAAACGGAGAGAACATAACTGCCCATATACGATCTCCAAAAATTGCTAACCGTGCTTCAATTGCAGCAGAATCTTCCGAAATCCGAGAATTACTGGTGGAGGAACAACGAAAAATAGCTGCAGATACCAACGGGAAAATTGTTATGGTTGGCAGAGACATTACTAGCATAGTCATACCTGATGCTCCATTTAGATTTTTTTTAGATGCGTCCTCTTCTGTAAGAGCTAAACGGCGACTAACAGAACAAATAGAAATGAACCCAAATATTTCTATCTCCGAAGTTAAAAAAGCAATAGACAACCGAGACAAGCGAGATATGGAAAGAGATGTATCTCCATTAACACTGTCCAAAGGAACCAGACTAATTAACACAGAGCATTTATCATTGAATTCTGTAGTAGACGAAATAATGAGGTTAATTGGAAATTCAAAGACCTCTTAATTATTCAATGGGGAAATTCAAATCATTATTTTCTTGGAGGTAGAGTAGAGATGGGTACACGTAAACAATTAGCAGAAAAAGATCTAGCAAATATTATGTCATACGCCGGTATAGAAATTTCTAAAGAATCCATGGTAAATCTTTTAAGCCGACAAAAAGGGTACTTACAGCTCTTATCACAAATTGATCAATTTAATTTTGGCTTATCTGGCCCAATAAATGTTAGTGCTTCTATTACGCCAACCAATCAGAATAATGATGATAGCGAGTAAACCATGCAAAATAATCTTTTAAATCTTTCAATAGAGCAAGTGTCGAATTTAATTCAGGATGGATCTATTTCTTCCTTGGAATTAACTGAAACCGTACTAGATAACATAAGAAAACTTGAACCAAAATTAAATGCCTTTATAAAAGTATTAAACGAGGAATCTATCGAACAAGCCAAAAAGGCAGATGTAGCTAGAGCCCATGGAACAAACCTTGGTTCGTTACATGGCATTCCCGTAGCCGTCAAAGATTTATTCGCCACTAAAAATATCCCTAGTACAGCGGGTTCAAAGATACTTTCGAACTGGATTCCAGAACAAGATGCATCCGCCGTATCTAAGTTGAAAGCTGCTGGAGCTATCATAATAGGAAAATGTAATATGGATGAATTTGCTTTCGGAGGAACCACCGAGAACGATCATTATGGAATTACACACAACCCTTGGGATGTATCTAGATCTCCGGGGGGTTCAAGCGGAGGATCTGCTGTAGCTGTAGCATCAAGAATGGTTTTTGGATCTCTAGGAACAGATACCGCAGCATCAGTGAGAAATCCTGCACATTTCTGTGGAATAGTAGGCTTAAAGCCCTCCTACGGGAGAGTAAGCAATTCGGGAGTTGTTCCGTTGGCTTGGAGCCTTGATCATGTTGGACCTTTTACTCGAACAGTTAAAGATTCAGCTATAATGCTGCAAGCGATTTCCGGGTATGATCCAAAGGACTCTTATTCTTCTAGAAATAATGTTGACGATTACACAAAAAATATTGATAATCCAATCTCAAATATAAAGATTGGCATCTTAAAAGATTACTTCTGGGATCCGATTGAACCTTCTGTTAATGACGCAGTAGAAAAAGCTGTTGATGTATTAACGGACTTAGGAAGTAAAGTACAAAATGTCACGTTTGATTCTGCTCACCTGTTCCCTATCTTAATGAACACTGTGCTGCCAGCAGAAGCGGCCGCCTACCATAAGCAGTGGTTGGAAACCAAACAAAACGACTACGGGCAAAAAATACTCGATCGGATTCTCCCTGGTTTGACGGTCTCAGGGCCAGACTATATAAATGCTCAAAGAATCAGAGATCATCTGAAAACGGGTTTCATGCAAATGTTCGAACCGTTCGATGTGCTTATCTGTCCGACTGTGCCCTATACTGCAGCAAAAATCGGGCAACTAGAAGTAGTAGTTGGAGAATCAAAGATGGAAGCCTCTGTGGCAAGAACCAAAAATCTTTTTCCATTTAACGCACTAGGATTACCCGCAATAAGCATCCC
>JAPYRO010000180.1 GCA_029941095.1 Dehalococcoidia bacterium | reverse complement strand
CAAGTAGAGCAAAGCCCGAAAATAGAAGATCAAAAACACGTTCCATATTTACATCCTCTGGTCTAGATATTTACCAGTCTCTTTATGAGCAAATTCTGGCAGCAGACCAAAATATAACTCAACAATATCATCCTTGATCCAGGTTCCTTCTGCCCTTAATGATTCTATGCCGTCCATAAAATCATCTAAATCACCCTCATCAAAATCGGCTTGATTGCGAATAACACCCACCGTATCGAAACGCTGCATATCTAAATCTTCGTTATCAGTAAAAAATTCTTCGAAGTCTTTTTCACCAGTTGTATCACTCTTGAAAAAATAACAGGGCCACTGATTATCCGCTATCAACTCCTCAGCCCTATCACGAGCTTCATCCTCAGATCCGCACTCATAAGGCTCATAACCACGTTCTTCTAGGTAGCGAACCGCAATTTCAGAGAAAGTTATAAGATGTAATTTCTCACTTAATTTTGGGAAGAAAATATCCCTATTCTTGCCAAGCAAACCGGACAACAAACAAAGTTCCCCTGACTCCTGCGGTGTAATAAAATAGCGCTTTACATCATTTGGGGCAGAGAACGGCTGGCGCTTTGCAAAACGCTGATTAAACCCGTGGAGAAGGGATCCATCAGAAAATGCCACGTTCGCAAATCGCGCCATTGAGATATTCTGTGTCAAGCTTTCACGCATTAAAAACATTTCCATAATACGTTTACTCGCACCCATCATATTGACAGGATTAGCTGCTTTATCCGTAGATACGCAAAAGTACTTTTTCGCACCACTTTCTTTAGCTAGCCTCAATGTTTTTACTGTATTGAACACATTGACCATGATCATACGCATCAATGTCAATGGGTCTTTTTCGCTTCTCACATGCTTCAACGCTGATAGATTAAACACATAGTCATATGGCCCTTCACTTGCCATCAGAGCTTCAAATTCAACTTCGCCACAATCAATCGCATATGTACGAAAATCGCCAGTACCATAACCTTCTGAACTGCGAATATCTCTAACGAGTTCAACCATGTTATTTTCCGATATATCAACTACATGCAATACTTTAGGGTCCCGTTTAAATATTTCTTTAGTTATAGCTTGGCCGATAGTGCCTGCGCCTCCAATAACAAGATGACGTCCCTCTGCGACTAATTGATTTAACCTTAGCCCTTGCTCTTCTAAATCAGATTCAAAAATAGGGGACTCACGGCCAATTAACGACAACATACTCATAATAGATCCCCAGATGTAAGTTTATTGATAATGTCGATCTGGCGTCCAATTACCTTTTCTTCATCATACAGTTCTAAAGCTCTCTGTCTTCCTCTAGAGCCCATACTTGTTCTAAGCTGAGGATTATTTATCAATAGTTCAAACGCCTCCGATAACTTAGCAATATTTCTAACTGGGATCAAAAACCCTGTTTCACCATCAACTACCTCTTCACGTGATCCCCGAATATTGGTCGCTACGACAGGTATCCTCATCATCATTGCTTCGATAATAGATCTTGGCATACCTTCTCGCCAAGAAGGCAAGCAAAAAATATCCATCCTAGCCATTAACGCAGGTATATCGTCACGTTCACCTGTAAGTATCAATCTTTCTCCCAAAATATGCTTGCAACCTGTGATCTCTTTGTTAGCACCCGAAGCATAATCAGAAGACAAGCGAGATCCTATAAGTAAAAAATACACATCGGGATACTTTGCTGAAATTTTTACCGCAGCCTGAAGAAACTCAACAACGCCCTTCTCTCTCACAAGACGAGCAACCATTCCGATAACTAATTTATTTTCCGGTATATTAAATTCTAACTTATCAAATTTTTTATCAGGATCAAATTTCCTAATATCTACGCCATTCCCGATAATGAAAGTGCGATCTTTATTCATAATACCAAGTAAAATAGCATTTTCAGCATCTTCAGAACTCTGAGTAAAAAGAAGGTCAGTTAGTGGCCGCATAATTTTTTCCGCAAATATAAACAAATTTCTTTTAAATGGCCCCATGTCATCATGAAAATAAAATCCGTGCGCTGTGTAAACCACAAATGGAACACCTGCCAAAAAAGCCGCAATTCTACTTAAAAATGCTGCAATAGGAGTATGTACATGAACCAAATCAAAAGACTCCTTGCGAAAATAGGAAAATAACTTCCATATAGTTACAATAGCCTTAATGGGCGCTAAACTTCGAGCGATAGCTATAGTCTTTACTTTGTAACTCCGATCACTTAATTCCTTTGCATAAGGACCAGAAGAACATACTGATATTACGTCATTGCCTTTTTTTAATTGAGCATCCACTAAAGGAAGAATTAATCTCTTTAGCGTAAAATCAACTGCACAAACGTGGCAAATTTTCAATTTTATTTCCTGTAAAACTTACAAATTATAAGCAAACTACATATCGGCACTATCGACATGTTACAGAAATAGCCTATCCATAATTTGAGTACATGGGAATAGTAATTGATGCTATGTTTAATGGTTCACTTATTATTCTCAAGCCAAGCTTGAAACATCAAAACTGCCCACAATTGCGATTGCCAGTTACGAGCCCCAGACAAATGTTCTGACCACATTTGTCTAACTACCTCAGGATAAAAAAATCCTTGAGAT
>JAPYRO010000179.1 GCA_029941095.1 Dehalococcoidia bacterium | reverse complement strand
ATACTCGATATTTTATCTTTTCTTATTTTTTACGGCGATCATGGTCGATGGAATTTATTAGAGACTAATTTTTAGAGGATTCGATTATATCTCTTAATTCTTGTATTTCAGATTGGATACTATGTTGTTTTTTTCCGATATAGTATAGGTAGCCAAAGAGTATAACCCAAGTCATTGCATATACTATATAAACGTATATTGGATTAAAATCTGTGATCGCTTGTTCCATAATTACTCCCACCGGTTTCCTTCTACTTGCTTTTTAAGAATTTCTAATTGGTCAAAATCTTTTTCGAGGTTGGTTCGAACGATACCAATAACCAGTATTACGGCTAAGTACGCGAGGAAACTCAGTAGAAAGGGAACCAATATACTGCTCTCTGGTCTTTCGGTACTTGACTGTAATGTTGGCAACGGATGCAGGTAAGTCCATAGGTAAACGGAAAAATACGTAATCGGTACGTTAATAAAACCTAAGACGCCTATTACTGAAGCAATTTTTACTGTTTGAGAATTGGATTTGCTTAACGATCTTAGCATTAAGTACCCCATATATATCAACCACATAACTAGTGTTGTTACCAGCCTAGCATCAGACCAACTCCACCAAGCGCCCCACACAGGACGACCCCAAAGAGAACCACTGAAAAGAACAATTGTAGTGCTAAGTATGCCAATTTCTGCTGATATTCGAGCTAATCGATCCCATTTCGAATCATTTTTAGCTAAGAAAAGTAAGCTTGCAATGAATACGACTGTAATAGATGCATAAGCAATAAATGCCAAAGGTACGTGTATATAAAATATTTTTTGATGCACTCCTTGGATAGCCTCTAAGGGAGCGGACACCAAACTCATGTAGGTTGAAATTAAAACAAGAACAAGGGTTATTACTCCAAAACCTGTAAGCTTGCTTATAGGTTTTGAATTTAGATGTGGTTTTTCCTCTGGTCTATTCCTCATGCGTGGTTGTACTCTCCCGTAGTTCAATTTTCAATAGTAAAGTGGAACATTAACCCCGATGCAAACGTAAAGATTATATCGTATATCGCGACAATTTGGATCCAGTTGCCGTATTGTTGCAAAGGTTTTTCATCTATTATCGCTCCAGTTGCTGTTACACAACCAAGCAAAACAGGTAGTAGTAGAGGTAATAATATCACTGGTAACAATGTTTCTCTAGATTTTGTGTTGGCAACCGTACTCGCTACGATAGCACCTGTAGCGGAGATGCCAATATTGCCTAGAATCAATACTGGAATTAGATTTGTGTAAAAAATTGAGGAGTTAAGTAATATTGTCATTATAGGAAGTAATATTAAGTCCAGGGCACATAAAAGAAAGGTAGTCGTTAAAACTTTTGATATATAGATACTCAAAGGATCTAAGGGGGTTGAAAGCATGCCTATCAAGGCATTTTCTTCATGGTCTCTAGAAAATGATCTGTTAAGAGATAAGATGCTCGACAGGAAGATGGAAATCCAAAGGACGCCAGGGATTAATATCTTTACGTTCCCGGTTCTCATTTCAAACGAAAACTGAAATATTATGACTGTGGTTAAGGCGAAAATAAACATAGTAGTAAGTTGCTCTTTAGACCGGAATTCGATCAAAAGCTCTCGGTAAAATAATCTCAATACTTGGTGGTAGATACCTGGCATAGAAGGTTTCATCTTCTAGTTTAGAGCTTCTAATATAGTACTTTTTGATGAGTTTGAGATGTTAGGTATTTCACGAATTATCTTGCCATTATTCAGTATTATTGCTTTGGAACACCATTCTATCGCTAGATCTATGTTGTGTGTGGCGAAAACTAAAACTTTGTCTGATTGGGATGAAAACAAGGATTTTTGTATAATCGATCTAGTAGCTTGATCAATTCCTGTTTCTGGCTCATCTAATAAGATGTATTCAGGGGTTCCAATTAAGGCTCGAGCTATCGATGCTCTCTGTTTCCAACCTCTTGATAAAGTAGAAACTTTTTGATTTTTTCTTGTAGTAAGTCCGTATTGATCAATAATCATGTTCGTACGATTTACATCAGGTGATTTATGGAACAGCCCTGCGTAGAACGATAGGTTCTCCTTGATGCTTAACTCAGGTGTTAAGAACGAGTGCTCAGATACTAAACCTATTAGAGCTCTATTTTCGGGTATTTCTGGACCGGGAAGATCAGCTGAACCAAAATGAATCGATCCACTGGAGGGCTTAACGATACCTGCTAGCATATTAATTAGAGTGGTTTTACCTGCTCCATTATTTCCCAATAACGCGACTGACTCTCCTTTTTGAATTTCGATATTCACCTTTGAGATGGCTTGTATCCCATCATATTCTTTTGATAAATTGTTACATAAGATCATTGGCCGATCTCCAAAATATTCCTGATCATTTATCCTACAGAAGTTAATAGTTAATCTATTTTATTATATACGTAATTATCTTGAGATTTATCCATTATAGTAGCCAGTTGCACTGAATGAAGTGGCTAGCGAGACCTATTTCGAATTATGAAGTGTAAAATAAATAGTAGAGTGATAATAACAACTGACCAAACAGTGACGGTCCGGATGCTTTCTTTCAATAACTTACTTTGAGATCCTTCGCTTAAAGGTAAATCTGCGATAAAAAGCTG
>JAPYRO010000178.1 GCA_029941095.1 Dehalococcoidia bacterium | reverse complement strand
TACCGCGTCCTTGTTCCATTGGATGCTATCCAACCATCTTCATCAGCACTAAAATCTGAAACATAATAACCCCCAACCCCTCCAACTTCTTTTACTATCTCAACCTGTACATCTCCGGGTTTAAAGACCCTCAATACATTAGTCAGTGTATCCTCAGACTCTTCAAAGTGTTTGGGTATGATCACTTGCTTACCGTTCTCTTCAGTAAGGCCTCTTTCTAAGTTAAGGCGAGGAACATTTATTCCACTTCCCGAAGCATAAAAAGTAACATTATCAGCGACCAAGCCAACATCTGCCCGTGGCACACTATCAACCGTAAAGTCAACAGTATAATTTGTTACATAACAATTTTGAAAAACAATAACCCCGTAATCGTTTACATTAGGGTCACGAATATCGGGTAATTGAGTGGTCCCTGTCACAAACATTGGATAGCCACTTCTTTGCGTTCTTATATCGAGATCATTATTGTTTGTTACTAGGTATACATTTCTAGCATCTTTATGTCTTCCTGTGTTATAAAAATTCTCTGTTAAAAGTGGTTGTGGGCTGGCCCTGTAATGACCATCAACAATGGGGTCACTGCTCTGGTGGTTCACACTAAAGCCCATCCTATGCTCGTTGTTGACCCCATCAAGATAATAAGATAAACTTATATCAACGCTGGGCGGTTCAATAATTGGCCTGTCCACCTCCATGCCTTTACCAAGAACTCCTTCCGACGACCTTACCGTATTGAAGGTATAGTCAAAACTTTGTACTCGATTTATTCTATTTAGAATTTCAAAAGATTCAGCTTGTTGATCTGAGTCCGGAAGAGGAACGTTCCATTTACGGGACAAGTATCTTTCTACTCTTCTTGTTTCCTCTCCATCAAGTAGCCTGTCATAAACTATGACTTCTGCTATATAGCCTTTCCAATAACCACTGGCTCTTCCAACACTCAAAAGTCTACAATTAGCAACATTTGATGGTGTTCCATAGTTGTGAACCGACGATATTCCATCTACTTTTAAGGACGTGCCGCTGTGAGAAGTGCCGCCACTATACTTATGGACATAAATATGAGGTTTGTGATTAGGGTTAACTGACCAAGTATGTTTGCGGTAAGCTGATCCTGCGCCAAAATAAGCATAGATCGCCCCGTAATTTCCGTGTCGAGTTATACCCCTGTCTGCAAAATCATAATAATTACTATCGCCAACCATTAATAATCCAGCGTCACCCGGACTTTCTGAACCGTCGTCTGGCCATTGCGGCTCGGCGACAACGAACATACTGTGTTCGCTGCTCAATTCTCCAACGTGATATTTTATGTCGCACGCCAACCACGAATCGCTCACCGATTGGTCGAGGAGTATGGCCGGTTTATTATTTATAGCTTTTTCAACTCGGCTTTCATTCCCTCCTTGCGCGTCGAGCGTTGCCGAGGAGCCATCTATACTAGGAAGTACTTTTTTGGTTGTATTGAAATTAGAATTTTTTTCATCGTCAAGATCCCACCAAACTAGACAATTTGGAATCTCAGTAGGAAGAAATGGCGCGTCCTCCGGTTGACCGAAGAAAACGTCTTGGATATTATATGCTACCCTATTCCTATTACTCTTTGACATGACATGCCTAAACCTTGCTCGCGTATAAAATACCAGCTAGATAATTTCCTACCTGATGTTCTATTGCGATTTCCTGAACCTTTTCAACCCGCTCCATGTTTTGGTCTACGGGTTTCTTTACATAGCCTTTAACCTTTTTATTCCAGTTACCCGGCTCCTCATTAACCACGATAATCTCCGCAACCGCTTCCGCTACCTCTTTTTGTTGTTTATTAAGCCTTTTAACTTTGTGGACCTTCCTAAGCTCTGCCTCCACGGACTTAATTAATTTTGCTGCTAAATTCATATTGTCTGTAACAGACGATAAACTGTAATTTGCTTTGCTTCCTTCGCCTATTGGGGTAACCTTTTTAGTTGTCTGAGGCGTACCCGTTCCGCTTGGTCTACCGGTTTCTTTCGGCATAGACATTTTCATGTCAGCAAGTTTTTCATTCTCCTGCGCTTTCTTGTCTGCAAGTTTTTCTTGAGTATGTGGCCCACCAGCAATAGGCTCGTATAGACCCTTGTCTCTGTTCTTCTTGTGCTCCTTTTGCGAATTCAAGGATTCGTCCGAGTCTGGTAAGCGTCCGGTTTCAATTGCTGTAACGCCCTCTTCTGGAGTAAGCACCCCGATCTCAATCAGACGGTTATAAATCCGTGCAATATTACTATTGTCCTTGAGAGATATCTTTTCAAATTCTGGGAAGGGGAAGCTTCTAAACCCAAGTTCCTTTGAAACTCTTTTTATTTCCGGCATTAAAAACGTATTTATAAACGCTTGACGAGCTTGTCTTAATCGACCTATAAAGACTTCTACTTTCGTATTTTGATTTGCGAACTTTTCTCCAGACCCGAATAGTACATTATTCAGACCAACCAAGATATCTTGATTTACCACTTCGTATTTTTTGGGGTCAAGCAGAGAAGCAATATCTGGTATAACAAATTTTGCGTCTGTCGTATAGTCAGCAACAAGAACCCTTCCGATGGATTCGTTTTGAAAAATTTCTTGCATGACTTGTAAATTTTGTTGGTTGACGCCGCCCTTCTCCGGCTCCGCGCC
>JAPYRO010000177.1 GCA_029941095.1 Dehalococcoidia bacterium | reverse complement strand
GTGCTGCAGCGTGAGTCATCCCGCTGAGTCCTCCAATCGTGAATAGCGCTATAAAGCCTAAAGCAAACATCATAGATGTTGTAAATCTGATATTCCCACCCCAAATTGTAGCTAGCCAATTAAATACTTTAACCCCTGTAGGTATCGCGATTGCCATGGTTGTAGCCGCGAAAACTGAATCTGGGACTGGGCCCATCCCTGTTGCAAACATATGATGAGCCCAAACAGACCAGCCCATAAAAGCTATAGCAATCCCGGAAAAAACAACAACTGGAAACCCAAACAACGGTTTTCTCGAGAACGTTGGTAAAATTTCCGAAACCATCCCCATAGCTGGCAAGATCAGAATATATACTTCGGGGTGACCAAAAACCCAGAAAAGGTGCTGCCAAAGGAGTACATCTCCAGCTGCATTACTAAAAAATACGGTGTTGAAAAATCTATCAAACCCTAATTCAATCAAACCTATCGTAATCACCGGGATTGCAAGTACTAAAAGAATAGATGTTATGAAAGCCATCCATGTGAATATCGGCATTTTTATCAAAGTCATTCCGGGAGCTCTAAGATTAATAATTGTAACGACAAAATTCATCGCGCCAATAAGCGAAGAAGTACCAAGAACTAACAACCCAAGAACGTAGTAATCCATTCCGTTAGTAGGAGAATATTGAATTGAAGTTAGGTTTGCGTATGCAAACCACCCAGCATTAGGAGAATTGGCTGTGAACCAACCTAAATTCAATATGATAGCTCCAAATAGATAGATCCAATAGCTTAGAGCATTCAATCTTGGAAAAGCTACATCGCGTGCCCCTATCTGTAGAGGTACAAGCCAGTTGAAGAAAGCAACACCCAAAGGCATGATCGCTAGAAAAATCATCGTAAGTGCGTGCATTGTAAATAATTGATTAAAGAAATCTGCACTAATAATGGTGGAATCTGGAGTAGCTAGTTGGGCTCGCATCATGATTGCTTCTAATCCACCAATTAAGAAGAAAAATATGGCCGTTATCATATAGAGAGTACCGATCTTTTTATGGTCAACCGTAGTGATCCAACCCCAGACACCGTACTCTGAGGTCGGTCTTCTTAGTATGTAGCTTAAACTAGCCACATCAAGCCTCCTGTAATATCCATATTGTTCATTATAGCCTCAGTCATTTTAAACTCTCCAGAAAACTTGCTAGAGTGTTCGTTTCATTTATTGAAAGGCCTAAAGCTGGCATAAGGCTCCCAGGTTTTACATCTGGAGGATTCGCCAGCCATTTTTCTAAGTTAACCAAATCGTTATCTTTTACCGGGTTCGCAAAAAATTGACTGAATGTAACGTCTTCTTGTCCCTTGTGTAAAGCATTGGCGGCTATGGTTATTCTTGATCCAAAATGCGTCAGATCCGGACCTACCTCACCCGCTGCTGTCGTTCCTCTTATAGTATGACAACCAACACACCCTTTAGATTCAAATAATCCCCAGCCTTGGTCTGTTTCTTGGGCGGCATTCTCTTGAGTCGAACGCTCATTTTCGGTCCATGTTTGATAGTGGTCAGAGTTTTGAGCGACTACTATGGTTTTCATTAGAGCATGGGATTCACCGCAAAATTCTTTGCATTGTCCAACAAAAATTCCTTCTTCTGTCGCATCAAACCACATAATATTTTCTCTACCAGGGATGAGATCCCTAGTACCGGCTAATCGGGGAACTGAAAAACTATGAATCACATCATCAGAATATAATTTCAATTTAACAACGGTGTTAACTGGTATATGCATCTCATTGGCGGTAACGAAGTCAAGATCACCATCCGAATCAAGATATCTATATTCCCACCACCATTGATGCCCTACCACATCTATGCTTATAGAAGGAGAATCAGCTAAAGCTTTAGGTGGTTCGTAAGTCGCAGCTATACCTCTTATCGTAGGAATCGTAACAGCGATAACAATCAGCACGGGCAATATAGTCCATGCGATTTCAAGTTTAGTATTTCCATGCGTTTGCTCAGGTAACTCATTTTCACGGCCGCTTTTTGTCCGAAAACGGAACATGATATAGATCAAAAGGCCTTCCACTATTACGAAAATTACCATTGAGATCCAAAATAATAAATAAAACAAATCTTGTTGGGCATCTGCAACTGATCCTGCAGCGAACAAAGTGCTCTGTGGTAGATCCGTATCACACCCCATTAAAAGAAGAGTCAGGGGTAAGGAGGCTACGAGAAAGGTTTTCTTAAAATTACTTAGACGTGTACCCAGCTTCTTCACCTCGTAAGCCATATTTAGCGTAATCCAGTTTTCCAATTGAGAGGCTACCAGTGATGCCAAAAAAAATCAAGCTACATTCTGGTTAATCGTTATCATTTTGAACTAGCAGATCGAAACATATTTTCAACTTTTATTAACTGGAACGATCGATTAGAATGCCAATAAATGGATTTAGAAAGTAGTGTCAAATGGATGTAACCATAAGATTATTTGCAAGTTTGAGGGAAAAAGCAGGCACTCCAAATATTAATATATCGGTACCTGTAGGGACTAACGTTCAACAATTGCTATCACTGGTCCAAGTCGAGAAACTAGAACTGGAAGGCGCAATAAACGGCGTGTTAGTAGCAATAAATCACGAGTACGCTAGCGCCGACACCATAATTAATGAATCCGATGACTTAGCGTTGA
>JAPYRO010000176.1 GCA_029941095.1 Dehalococcoidia bacterium | reverse complement strand
CCATTCCTATTTTGTTTTTGGCTATACCTGCTGGTGTGGTCGCTGATCGTATAGATAGGAAAACTATATTGATATTAACACAAGTTGGAATATTGCTAGTTTATCTTTCGATCTTAACTTTATTACTTCTGGATACTTTGGAAATTTGGCATGTTTACATTTTGTTCTTTCTAAGAGGTGTGATGATAGCTTTCAACCAACCACCAAGGCAAGCTTTAATCCCATCATTAGTAAAAAAAGAGGACATCGGTTCAGCTGTTGCGATTCAGCAATTTTTCTTTAATGGGACTAGAGTGATCTCTCCCATTTTGGCTGGATTAATGTTTGCTTTCTCTGGATCATCATTAGTGTTTGGAGTGATCGTCTTTTTTGAAATCATTGTTATTATTGCATGGATAAATATCAAAGTTCCTGATGATAAAAAACCTAGTAAACCCAAAGAGTCAGCTTTAAGGAGCACATTCGAAGGTCTATCTTATGTGAAAAATAATAGAAGTATAATTATTTTGCTGGTGCTAGGATTCTTGTCACTTTTACTCATTCAACCATTTATGGTTATCCTGCCTTCACTTGCTGGGGAGAAATTTAATATTGGCCCAGAGGGTTTTGGTTTATTAGTTAGCATGATGGGAGCAGGATCGCTAATCGGCCCATTAATATTGGCTTTCATGGGTGATTTTCGAGCAAAGGGAGCGATGGTGTCTATCACAATGTGCCTCAGTGGTTTTGCGTTAGTTGCTTTGGGCTTAGCGCCTTATCTAATTTTGGCGATGATGGTTCTTGTAATAGTTGGCTTGTTTGATTCAACACAGAGGACTGTAACTAACGGCCTTCTGCTTACTTTAAGTGAAACAAAATACCATGGGCGTGTGATTAGCTTATATTTGTTAGATCGAGGATTTGTGCCGTTAGGCAGTTTAGCTGCTGGGTACTCAGCAGAATATTTTGGCCCGTCCGCAGCATTGATCTCGATGGGGATTATTTTGAGTGTTTCTGTACTTTTGGTTTTGCTTGTCCAGCCAAAATTTTTGTTCGTTAAATAAAATCGCTCAATTTGTTTGTAGTATCATATTAGTAAAACCATTTTCCGATAGGAGCTCTGTCCCATGGCTTGGACGCTAAGAACGTCAAACTCCGACGAAACTTTGGCAGTTGGAGCCGTTATAGGTGAAACATTGGAGGGAGACGAACTTTTTTTGATGGTTGGGTCGTTAGGGGCAGGGAAAACTACAATGACACAGGGTATAGCCAATGGTCTTGAAATTGATGAGTATACAAAGAGCCCCTCTTTTGTGTTGATTAATGAATATGAAGGTAGAATACCTTTGATTCATGCTGATCTGTATCGTGTAGCAAAAGTGGAAGAGGCTTGGTTATTAGGATTGGATGATTATTTGTCTCGGGGTTTTGTACTGGTTGTGGAATGGGGTGATCGGGCTCCCGATATTTTCCCTGATGACCATATCGTCATAACTATTGAGGTTGTTTCCGATGAGGTTAGAGATATTATAATTGAATCAAAAGGCTTAAAATCAGATAGAACTTTGAGCATCATTAAGAATAAGTGGGAATCTAGGATCTGAGTACTATGCTTCTTGCCTTGGATACATCGACTGAGCAGGCGGGGGTCGCTTTGATAAGTGAATCCGGTAGTGTTGTTTATGAAAAAAATTGGTTATCAGATAGAAATCATACATCGGAGCTACATGTTGCCATAAAAGGTGCTCTAGATAGTACTTCAATACGAGTTAGCGATTTAAAGGGCTTGATAGTAACTAATGGGCCGGGGAGTTTCACTGGAATTCGTATAGGCCTTGCAGTTTCAAAGGCAATTACTATTGCTTTGGGTATTCCTATTATAGGTGTAAGTACTTTAGATGTTGGTGCATTCCCCTTTATGAATGGTCAAAAGAATATTATATCGGTGTTGCCGGTCGGTCGAGGTGATTTTGGTTGCGCTATTTTCAGAATTGGTGATTCAGATGCCGATTTATTAGCACCTTATTCAAAGGCAATTGATGATCATATAATTACTACAGATACACTGTTTTCTTATCTGGATACTCAAGAAGGCCCCATAACGCTGTGCGGTGAAATTACGAAAGAGTTACAGGAGCGCCTATCTGAGATGAAGAGTGCAATTGTTGATATTCCTGCAGAATCCAATCGACAGCGCCAATCTGGAAATTTGGCGCGTTTGGGCTATGAACGTTTTATTCGGGGCCTAATAGATGATCCAGCTAGTCTTCAGCCTATTTACTTAAGAAAATCTGCAGCGGAAGAGACACTTGAGCAAGATCAATTAAGGCCTTGAAACACGTCATCGCTGACGTTTCCTTCCTAGATAAGACATTATAAAAAGGGTGATCAGTATGATTATTATAAAAGCGAAATTAGTTATCTCGTCTCCATATCCGGAGCTTGAAGAGAATATGTGTAAGAATATCATCCAATCCATTTTAGTACTTTGAATCCATAATTATATTCTGCTCGTTATTATTTGAAAATTCTTTATTCAATAGACATAACTTCAATTTCAAATATAAGGGTTTTTCCAGCTAGCGGATGATTTGTATCTATCTCCACAAATTCATCGGTTATTGATGTTATTCTATGTCTGCTTCCATTATCTAGCACGACTTCATCACCAACGCGTATCCCCTCTGGAGCGCCAGTTATGGGGTAC
>JAPYRO010000175.1 GCA_029941095.1 Dehalococcoidia bacterium | reverse complement strand
TCCCTATATTTGTTCGACTTAACGCCATTCCCATGCAATCAAGGCTAAAGTCGTCAGCACCTTTATCTAGTAGTAGTATCCTCCCTAAATCTAAATTTATAACAGCTAACGTCCAGCGGTAATTCTTAATGCATGCGATCTTATGCTATACGCATCTACTTTCAAGTAACAAGCGAAAAAATGCTTGCTGAGATTTAAGCAGATCTAAGCTGCTTCCCGCAACTGCAATTTGATGGTAACTACCTGGTACACATTTAGGCCAGTAATTTGTGCAATTTCGGAAAATGGAAGAGACGTTTCATTCAATAAAACTTGTGCGTGCTTAACTGGATGTCGTCGTGTCTTTCCAAATTTATACTGTCTTAATTCTCTCACTGTTTTTTTTTGCTCGGACCAATCGAGGCCCCTATTCTGCGCTTCCTTAACAGCGGATTGCCAACGGGCCTTATCCAATGCTTCATTGTGGGAGTTTTTTGATACATTGGAAACATAGGAAGCCACATGAGGATAGTCATGAAAATTTCTGGCACGGAACGATCGGCTAACATTTCGTTCCGACGGCGGAAAACCCACAGCCTCCTTTAAAGATAACTTATATTTTGCTGCAATACGACGAGCAGCTGCAAGAGCATTTGTTCGCTCACCATCGAATTCACTACTACTCGCTAGTTCGAGTAAGTTTGAGAGACGGGCCTTGTCAACACGAGTTAAGCTACCGGAGATAATTTTGCTCCATCAAATTCAAAACCACTAAATAAATAACGTATAGCCTAACATATTTGTCAGGAAAACAGGTTAATGCTTTTAGAGTTGCCGGTAATAAAACGCATAATTGTTTAAATAAACCTCTAAGCTAATTCCAGATATCTGATGGCAATTGCAATCGATATATTGATTAATGTGAGTGCAAATAATAAGACGCCAGCCGTTTCCCAAACACCGGTGGCGGTTACAATTATAGCTATCGCCGGTGGGCCAATAAATTGACCGCATTGAGACCCTTGATAGAGTAGTCCATTTGTTGTTCCCAGTTGAGCCGGTGTTGGAGTATGGAATGTTGTTCCACTAATCAAAGCAGCGGGTTGCAAACCACCGAGAAAAGAGAAAACGAGGATCATAATGTATCGAAAATTGTCCGGGAAAGAGTCTGAAAAAATTAGTAAAGACGATATTCCCATTGCTGAGCTTCCAATGGTTATAATTATCCAACGGGCTATTCCTTTATGAACTAGCCAGCTTCCAAACCAATTTCCAGGAATATTTACAGCTATAGCAGTGGCCGCAAGAACAGCGGCAATTCCAATATTAAGCTCCCGCTCTTCCATGACAAATGTAGGCAGCCAGACCATAATAGTCATCCATTGAAAGGTGTATGTCATGAAAGCAATTGCTAAAAGACACGGCCCCAATTTTGTGACGGTTGTTTTGACGTGTCGCCAGGGTGTCACTGTTCTTTTTGGTATAGGTCTAAGTTCTGGCACAATAGTACGTTGAAAAATAGCGAAAATTCCAAGCGAAATTAATGCCGTTCCTATCCAGAGAGATCTCCATCCAAAGGGTTCCAATAAAATGGGTGCTAAAACGACTGCCAGCGTCATTCCAATTGGAGTTGTACTACTCCATAAGCTAACGGCGGTGGCGCGCTCTTTTTCGGATACCATCAGGGCAATTAAGGCAGGTCCTGCAATAAAAATCGAAGTATAGCCTATCCCTTCTAAAAGACGAGAACATAACAAAATCTCAACACTATCTGAAAAAGATCCGATAACACTAGCTAGTGGTAGAATAATAAGTGAAACAGTGATTACTCGTCCTGGTCCTATACGATCGGCCAAAAGTCCAACAGCGATACCGATTACAGTGCCAAGGGCGTTAAAGATTGAAACAACCCAACCAGCAGTAACTAGGTCCATTTCCAATTCTGACCGAATAAATGGCAGTGCCGGTGGAACTTTTCCAATATAGAAAGCCGTGCTTATACCAATGCAGATAATAATAATTATATGGTGCCACTGGGTTCGGGTGGCAGTGATTTTCTGCATTACAGCTAACTCATCCTTATAAGACGTAAAATAAAAATCTAATTTACTGACGGAAAACAATATTATGGTCAAGGCCACTCAGAACCGGTGTATCCAAGGTGACTAAATTAGATCGGAGGTATCTGGAATTTAATGCATTAACTACTAATATTAAAATTAGCAGTGAGATAATATTATCTTAGATTGTTTTAATATGAATAGGTGGAACTAGCCTCATTTAAACTATTGTAGAAAATGATTTGATATAATTCGATGATAAAAGGCGATCCCCAAGAGCTTATCGCGAGCTTAGTTCTAATTTAGAGTTTTCTCCAAAACGCCGCTGCCTGTGAGAACCCATAAGATAAAATGCTTCTGAGAAAGCTTCTCTTTCTGATTTAAAACGAGCAGGAATCATACAAAAGTACACGTTATCAAAAAGTACCCATTCTTCTGTTGTATTTTGAAAATGCACCGAGTAGCGCACCTTAGCTCTCCCTTAAAACTTATTATCAGTGATGGTTACGTTGGGTTTATTACTAATCAATTAAGGAGTTGGGTTATTATTTTTGGCGATTTAATGACGGATGAGGGATTCTAAAAGAACAGATAGTAGATTTAGATGGCCATTCTATAGGTATTGCCGTCGCGCTCAATCCGCCCAAATTC
>JAPYRO010000174.1 GCA_029941095.1 Dehalococcoidia bacterium | reverse complement strand
GGTTATGGGTATCAATTTGATTTAGATATTTCACAATCTTATGAAATCTCGACCATAATAGATTTACCGCCAGTAAGTTATGATCTAATTTAAACTGATCTTTTGGCCTTATCAGCATCACTAGTTGATCTAATCATCTCACGAATTCCGTCCCAATCATCATCAGTAAGTTTATGTAAACCTTGATAAAAATTTCCACCTGAAGCAAGATGAGCGGCCCCATCAATTGCAATGGTTTGGCCTGTTAAATAATCACATCCATCGGCCATTAGAAAGACAGCTAAATTTCTTAATTCTTGCATTTCGCCATTACGACCCATAGGAATACCTGAAGATCCAGACTCATCATCAGTATCTTGACCAGGACTTAATCTTTCCCAAGCACCTTTAGTTGGAAAGGGTCCTGGAGCAATTGCATTAAGTCTAATCCCGTAGTGACCCCACTCAGCAGCTAGTGATTTTGTCATTATATTAACGCCCGCCTTCGACATGGCTGAAGGTACCGTAAAAGGACTTCCATTCCATATCCATGTGGTTAATATAGAAATAACCGATCCTTTTACTCCATCAGTTATCCATCGTGTTCCACAAGCATGGGTTACATAAAAAGATCCGCGAAATACTATATTGGAAATCGCTTCAAAACCTTTAGGAGAAAGATCTTTGGTTGGGGATATAAAATTTCCGGCAGCATTATTAACTAAACCTGTGAGCGGTCCTCCATCCGACCAAATAGTTTCGATCATATCATTTACCGCTTCCGAGACCCTTATATCGCAGGCATAGGCTTTAATTTTTCCACCATTATTTGTCACTTCACTGACGGTATCATCCAGTACTGACTGCCTACGTCCGCATATATAAACTTCTGCACCTAGCTCTGCATATTCTGAGGCCATTTCTTTACCTAAACCTGATCCGCCTCCCGTCACAAGGATACGTTTTCCCTTTAATAATGATTCTTTAAACATTTCTCCTCCTAAGATATTTTTAATCGCCTAAAAATTATGGATACCAACCAACCTACTAATCCCGACAAGATTACTGCAAGTAAACCATAAATCAATGGAAAATTGTTAGCAGTAAGCCATACTACTCTACTAAACCCTGCTTGTTTTAGGTCTATTGTATTTTCAGTATACGAAATAAAGTTTCCATCACGGAAAGTAAAATACCGGACAAAATATTTTCCTTGAAGAGAATTTGAAGGAAGAAAAAATTCTGTAGAAAATAGACCAACCTTTCCAGGTCCGGATCTAACTTCAACACTGCTTTCATTTTCTAAAAATTGTCCTTTATTTTGCATTTCAGTTCTCAATCTTTTATCAAAGACTCTCTGTTTTAAATCGCTATTGATAATTTCCGCCTTTCCCAGCGGTAAGTTTTCTAAGCCAAGACCCAGCTTGTTAAACGTTTCTCTATCCGATATCTCATTAAGGGGTTTAGAGCTTAAAATATTATAATAACTTGGAACATTGTGATAATTAATCTTTCCTAAACCAAGCCATAAACCTAAAAATCTTCTTTTTTCTTGAAGAGTTATATTCCTTCTTGGACCAACTACTTCAATTATTATTTCTCTTTTTCCAGCTGGGGTTGCTCCGAGTAGAACTACCTCTGTACCAGCAATATTGGGTCTAATCTTAATATCCCTTTCTTCTCCGTCGACAAATATTTCTGGAGGAGATTGTCCGGAAAGAATCATGATACTCGATAAAATAATTATGAATTTCTTAATCACTATTAATGGCCTCCAGCTAAAATAGTTATGCTTTGATCGGGTTCTAGTATTAGTTCCAATCCCATTACAATACCGACACTCAGGACTAGTATTGATAATGCCACTCTTAACGCAGGTCCTTTAAGTTTATTGCTCAATCGCACCCCAAGTTGAGCTCCAATTGTTCCTCCTATTAGCAGTATTAGTGCAAGAACAAAATCTACTGTTTGATTTGTAGCAGCATGTAAAATGGTCACTATACTTGTAATAAATATAATTTGATAAAGTGATGTTCCCACAACAACTGATGTTGGTATCCTTAATATATAAATCATCGCAGGTATCATAATAAAACCACCACCTACACCCATTATTGCTGACAATATTCCAACAACAAACCCAACTAAATATGGTGGAATTAAAGATATATAAAGCCCTGATCTTCTAAATCGTACTTTTAAGGGCAAACCCATTACCCATGTATGATGATAAAATCGAGACCTTTTTTTGTGTCCCAAAAGGCCCATACTATCAAGACTTTCATAGAGCATTAACAAACCGATGATTGTAAGGAAGAAAAAATAGGCGATAGTTACAAGTAAATCTACAAAACCCGCCTCTTTTAGAGAATTGAAAATTAGTATTCCTACTATGGATCCTAATACTCCTCCCGTGAGTAAAACATTGCCCATCCTAATGTCTACAGCCCTTCGTCTAAGATGACCTATAGTTCCAGAGAGTGAAGAACCAACTATATGGTTTGCTTCAGATGCAACTGCAATAGTAGGAGGAATTCCCAGAAGAATTAGAAGTGGAGTCATTAGAAATCCACCTCCTACACCAAATATACCTGATAGAGTGCCCACCGCCATTCCAAGAAGTAGAAACCCGGCAGGATTAATAGACATTTCAGCGATAGGAAGATAGAACTCCATTCTCCACCCAAAAATTAAATAAAGATGACCTTTATAGAAAAAATATATGAATAAAATAAGGC
>JAPYRO010000173.1 GCA_029941095.1 Dehalococcoidia bacterium | reverse complement strand
ATCCAGTGCCCTCCACGATCCATTGTCAATTCTGTATTGGACTGTAGACATCCCATCGGGATCTGTGGCTTCTACTTCAATATTAATTCTGGAATTGTAGAATTCTTCTTTAGGCATTATTATTTCTAGATAAGGATAAGTGATATCTTCTTCATTAAATACAGTAATGTTAACCGATTCTTGAGCCCAATTAGGAGTTAAATCAGAGGCCCGGAAAATAATTTGGTGTTCTCCATTTCCTGCATTTGCACCTTGTGTATTCCAGCTGGCAATGTAGGAATCTCCCTCATTATAGTACATCTTTCTCCAATTATCCTGGTTCACTCTATATTCTACGTCCGAAACCTGGTTATCATCAGTAGCTTCTACCTCCAGAACTATAATGTCCTCTACAGTTTCGCCTTCACTAGGAGAAATAATCTCCAAGACGGGGGGATTATCATCATTCAAGATCTCCAGATCAATTATTTTTACCATACTGGCCCCTCGATCAACCACCATTATGGCCAATTCATGTTCACCGTTATCAACAGTCTCCGTGTCTATTGAAAGACTAAATTCCCCGTTAAATTCACCTAATCCTGAATCCTTCCAATTTTCTTGATCCCAACGGTAGAAAACGTTTTTAATTTCAGATTTCTCACTTATAGCAGAAGCATGGACCTCTATTTCGCCGCTTACAATCTCTTCAAAATTCTCTAATTCAAGTTCAGGTGGAATGGCAAATGCCGTTTCCAGAACATATTTGTCCGCTGAAGCAGATTCATCATTGAAGAATGCCACAAAAATATTGATGTTTTCATAATCTATGTCTGAGAAGTCATCACCGTTTTTATCTTCATGGTCTCCACCAGTCCATACGGTAGTCAGCTCTTTAACTTCATGTGGTTCAAGTTCTACACTTTCTTCGAAAGCATAATCCAAGAAACCGAAGTGATATGGATCTCCATCATAATTATTGTATCTTGATACTTTCTCGACAATATAGGCCCGTACATATCCATTAAAAGAGGGATCTCCCAGAGTTGCATCTTCATTCCAGGTCATAGTTACACTAACACCGAGCTGATCAGCTCCTAAATGTTCCATTTGAATATCCAAGGATATATCAGTATCATCACGTTGTCCACAGTTGTCTATGGCTTGTTCATAATTTGAAGTGTCAGATTGCCCCCCTGATACTTTTTCATCATTTCCATCAAAAATAACAGTAGGATACCCCGTAACATCAGGGTAATCATCCATTCGTTCCTCTGCCTTATCATTTACATCAGTAATTAAGGCAACGAAAAAGAATTTGTCGTGATAATAGGGCTCATCCGGTATATCTTCATAGATTTTCATGAGATTCTCGGCTGCACTGGGACAGTAAACACACCACGTAGCGGTAAATTCTTCACCAAAGACTGCATGTGTAAAATCTTCAACTGGCAATTCAGCTGTTGGATTTGGATTGACTACAGTCAAGCACAGAATCAAGGCAATTGCTATGTATTGAACTCTTTTCACAAAATATAGTTAATCTTTCTAATTAATAAGTTTAACTCCCCTTCATTATTTTTACAATTTCAATAGGATCATCTGCTTTGAATATTGCACTGCCAGCAACTAAAATGTCTGCTCCGGCATCTGCCAGTCTCTCTGAATTTGAGGGGCCAACACCTCCATCCACTTCAATAATCTTGTTTGGATAAGTCTCCTTGTAATGTCTCACTCTTTCTACTGCATCTTCATGAAACTCCTGGCCACAATATCCCGGCTCTACGGACATAACCAAAATCAGATCTGCTAAATCAATGAAAGGTTCTATGGAATTCTCTGGAGTCGATGGATTAAGAGCAATTCCCGCTTTCATATTGTTTTTTTTAATGGATTCAAGTGCTTTTAGGGGATTGTTGGCTTCAACATGGACGGTGATAATTTCTGCTCCGGCATCCCTAAAATCTTCAATGAAATCAATAGGATCTGTAACCATTAAATGAACATCTAATGGTGCTATTCCATCAAGTGATTTGACTAAGTCCGGTCCCATTGTAAGATTGGGTACAAAATGACCATCCATGACATCCATGTGCAGGTAAGCCGAGTGTGGCCCTACCATCTCAGCAGCTTCCCTCATTCTGCCAAAATCGGCACCGAGCATAGAGGGAGCAATATCAACCACGTAAAGTCCTCACAACGGTATCTATTATAAATTTCCGAGATAAATCAGCTCTTCGATTTTGTACTATTTTAATAAATATCTCTAATTGAGATGACTCAGTACGCCACCATTTATCGTAAAACCCATCTATCTGATCCAAGTCCCATAAAATCAATTTAATCTGTGATTCGGGGAGTTTGGGAGCATTCTTTGCATGTCCTAGATCGCTCCTCAGAATATATTTCATTTTATTCAGCACTAATACGTAGAATCCCTTCGGTCTCGCTTCTTCTCCGCCTTGATTCTTTATTATTCCTGTGTCTAAACACCAGTCATGTTTAGCTAGTTTTCCTTCTTCGTCCAAGTAAACAGGTAACCAAATTTTTTCAGAGGGAGGTGCTGGATTATGGGGGTTTAAATCTTCAGTCTCAACCTCTTCTTCGGAGCTCATCTAATATTTTGTCGATAAAGTATACGTTATTAACTTTATCATCACAGACCTTTTATTAGAGTGCTATTGTCCATATATGGGGGAGCATGGTGTAACCTGGCAGCATTGCGGGCTCCAATTATACAGGAATGATT
>JAPYRO010000172.1 GCA_029941095.1 Dehalococcoidia bacterium | reverse complement strand
CATTAATGGTTGCCATTTCGATAGCTTTTTCTGCAGAGCCTGCGGCTGCATCATATCGGTAATCTTTTGGTGTGGCTGCGGTTAAATAAATTAGTCTGACCATGTCGTTAAAATTAGAACAGTCAGACGCGTCAGTACCGATGGACACGTTGACCCCTGCCTGCGCCATTTCAGGGAAGTTACCAAATGCTGATAATCCATAAGCAAGTTTTATAGCCGTACTCGGACAATGGACTACATTTGTTTTTGTTTCCGCTAACATATTAATTTCACGAGAGTTTACGTGGATCATGTGAACGAGGACAACATTTTCTCCTAACGCTCCTATCTTATAAAGATGCTCGATTGGACGCTCACCATATAGCTGATAAGCCTCCTGAACGTTTTCCAACATGTTAGCTTGGTGCATGTGTAAAACTGTTTCATGATGGTCTGCCATCACTTTTGATTTTTTATACAGTTCATCGGTGCAGCGCCCCATGCCGACTAATACAATGCATGGTTCAACCAATCCGACACCACCTTTGTACTTTTTCATAAAGCGTTCATTCTGCTTTAAACAGATAGCCGTTGAATCCACCAACATGTCATGTCCTTGACTGACCATGTCAAATGAACGGCGACCCATTTTTCCACGCATTCCAATTCTTGCAATCCCCTCCAACGTTTCATCCGTGTTATATGACCCAGCCTCGAGGAATGTGGTTACGCCCGTTTTCAAAGTTTCAATTAAAATACCGAGTCCTCCCCAAATCTCGTCTTCGGGTTCAACTATCGTAGCAACGTTACGGTGAACGAAATCTGACCAGGGTACTCCATTCAGATTTTCTGGAGACAAGCCACGGTGCATATGGTGGTAAAAATGTAAATGAGAGTTTATTAAACCCGGCATTATTAGTTTTTCATTGGCGTCGTAAACTCTCTTTGCCTGATATTTCTTCTTTAGGGCAGAAGCTTTGCCTACTTCTATAATTTTGTTTTTTGAAATGGCGACTGCTCCGTTACGGATAACTCGCCGCTCTTTATCGACGGTAACTATAGTTCCATCCACGATAAGTAAGTCTAATATTTCCTTCGAAGCCATTTTCTATGATACTCCCTAATTTTTCCTGGCAATTTTTTATTCTACTATTAAATGACCTAGGAGATTGGGTGTTTCTAGAGTAATTCCTTCAGCGATCGTTAAATCAGTTATTGCTGAGACTTGTTCTTATTTTTTTTCGGCATAAAGGCCAAGGCGAGAATGATTAACGCTAATACTATGAATAATGCGGAAATTGGTCTTAAAAATAAATTTAATAAATTCCCGTCTAATATTATGTAGGACTGAACTAGAGAATTCTCTATTGACCTGCCAAGAAGGGCCGTAATGATTAAGGGAGCAAGAGGGATTTCAAACTTCTTCATTAAGTACCCTATAATCCCAAATACGATCATAAGTTTTACGTCGAACATATTATTGTTAACAGAGTAACTTCCTACTGCAGCTATCGCGAGTATGCCCGGGAATAGTAAATTTTTGGGGATTGTTACAATTTTTGCATAAATTCCGGATAGTGCCCAACCCATGACTAGTAAAAACGCATTCGCAAAAACCATACCCCAGATGATGGCGTACATTGTTGCTGCATGATTTTGGAATAGATCAGGACCCGGACGCATTCCATGTGAAACGAATGCCCCGAGCATCACAGCAGTGATTATGTCTCCGGGTATGCCGAATGCAAAAAGAGGGAGAAAGTTTGCTCCATTGACAGCGCTATTAGCTGCTTCAGGGGCCGCAACCCCCTCCAGGGTACCTTGACCAAACGCTTCTGGAGTTTTCGAGGTGCGCTTGGCGAAAGAGTATGCCAGGAAGGCTGCAATGGGAGCTCCTAAACCTGGAATTATGCCAATAAATGTCCCTATCCCTGTTGACTGTATTATTACTTTTTTTACACCCCAAAACTCATTCCATGTTAGTCGATCTTGTTTCCCGTACTTGGTATTAACACCAGCGTTCTTCTTTAAAGTTAATCCCCTCTCTGCTTGTATAAGTATCTCGCTTATCGCAAAGAGGCCAATCAACATCGTCATGAATGTTATTCCGGAGGCCATATTCAAGTTGCCAAAGATGAAACGGCTTGATCCGGTTACTGAGTCAATACCGATTGTACTCACAATTAAACCGACAAAAGCAGAAAAAAGGCCTTTTAAAATACTTTGCCCAGTAACTCCGGCGATTAAGACAAGGCTGAAGACAAAAAGGGAAAAATATTCAGGAGAACCAAAGTATAGAGCTACCATGGCAAGAGGGGCCATAAACATAAAGAGAACAATATCGCTGAGTGTATCTCCTACGGTAGATGCAACGAGGCTCATTTGAATTGCTTTTTTAGCTTTTCCTTTCTGTGCCATCGCATAACCATCAAACACCGTCGCAGCTGCACCGCCAGTTCCGGGTGTTGAAACCAATATTGCTGGTATAGCTCCACCGTAAAGTCCCCCTTTATAGATTCCAACCAGGAATGGGATCCCCAGAAGTGGAGGTATACTAAAAGAAAGTGGGATTAATATGGCTATAGCCATAGTGGCGGTTAATCCCGGTAAGGAACCCACGAGCATACCTAACAAGATACCTCCACAAATCATGAGGAGAGATCCCCAGTTTAAAATCAAGTGCAACCCGTTAATAATCTCTTGAAAATACATGTGCACTTAACCGAATAGGTATCCTTTTGGTAGGGGGACATACATC
>JAPYRO010000171.1:1876-2749 GCA_029941095.1 Dehalococcoidia bacterium | reverse complement strand
GTTTAAAGGAGAAAATAATGGGAAGATTAGATAACAAAGTTGCGATAGTTACAGGTGGGGCATCCAACCCCGGTTTGGGACATGCGACAGCTCATC
This sequence comes from Dehalococcoidia bacterium, assembly GCA_029941095.1. Classification (GTDB taxonomy): domain Bacteria; phylum Chloroflexota; class Dehalococcoidia; order UBA6926; family UBA6926; genus UBA6926. The sequence goes on along the minus strand of JAPYRO010000171.1, from coordinate 2,653 downwards.
GTTTTGCTGAAGAGGGAGCAAAAGTTGTTGTAACTGATATAGATAAGCAAAACGGAGAGAAAACCGTTTCTGAGATATTGGAAAAAAAAGGTGAGGCAATATTTATTGAACATGATGTCACCTCGCCAAAAGGTTGGGAAAAGGTTGTTAGCACAACTGTTGAGAAGTACGGAAAAATTGATATTCTTGTCAATAATGCGGGTATAGCAATCATTAAACCCTTTGAGGAAATTTCCGAAGAGGATTGGGACAAACAGCTCAATGTTAACCTCAAATCGGTATTTTTGGGATGCAAATCAGTTATTTCTCATATGAGAGAAGCCCAAAGCGGTTCCCTTATTAATGTATCTTCCATTGCTGGACAAGTCGGTTTGAGCAATTGCACAGCTTACAGCGCTAGCAAGGGTGGAGTACGTCTGCTAACAAAAACTTTGGCTGTAGAATATGGTCCTCATAATGTCCGATGCAATTCAATTCATCCGGGATATATGAGAACCAATATGAATGATCCAGATGTCGTTGCTAGAAGGGATCGGAACTCTAACGATCTTACAATCTCAATTCCTCTCGGAAGAATGGGAGAAGCCCTGGATATAGCAGATTGTGCAGTTTATTTGGCTTCGGATGAATCCAACTATGTCACCGGTTCCGAATTTAATGTCGATGCCGGATATACGGCAAGATAAATTAATCTTTTAGGATTTCGTAAGATATATCCTCTTTATCTTGTTTTCCTCTATAAATTAACCCTTCAAATAACTTATTGGGATCATGTCC
>JAPYRO010000171.1:0-1866 GCA_029941095.1 Dehalococcoidia bacterium | reverse complement strand
ATCATGTCCTGTATGCTCAGTTGTTCTGCTCCAATCATACATATACTGACGAAGACTAATTCGCCAATCGCCATCACGACATTCATATTTGTCTACATATCTTCCAGCTACTAGATAATCAAAACCACCATCAGACTTTGTATCTTTATATTCCTTTACATCCATAACATCACCAGATTGCGACATGGATAAGAAGGCCAAAACATATACTTCACCAACACCTTTTCCCAATTCAGCATCAATATCATAGTATTCGTTTACAACAGTGTGAGTCGTATAATTCATTGCGTGATGTCCATCCACTACATTTTGACAAAATGTCTCATATGGACCGTCATAACTTCCATATTTAACTTCAGCGTCATCATGGAAAGCGGACTTCAAAATATCAATATCGCATCTATCAGCACCTCTTGAATAACAAGTAACCGCTTTACGAACAGCTTGTTCAGCTAACAAATCTTCTACACTTTTAACTTTAACCATATTCCCTCCTAACTGAATTATTATTAAAGCTTAATCCTGGATTTGATTCAAATGTTAAAAAACATTTGATTGAACATTAATAGAGCGGTTGAATCACTTAATAACTATTTCCCTAAGGTCTGATAGGACAAATCATCCATAGTGTGTTTACCTCTGTAGGTAAGTGCCTCAAATAAACTATTTGGGTCGGATCCGCTATAATCGGATGTTCTGCTCCAATCATAAATGTATTGTCGAAAACTTATTCTCCAGTCACCATCACGGGAATCGTATTTGTCTACATATCTTCCAGCTACGAGGTATTCGGAATCGCCTGCGGATAGAAAAGCTAAAACATAAATCTCACCTTTTCCAGAATTGTTCGCTGCATCAATGTCATAATATTCATTTACTACCGTATGCGTGGTGTACTCCATACCAGATTGACCGGAAACAACATCCTTGCAAAACTGCTCGTAATGTCCGTCATAGCTACCGTATCGAACTTCCGCATCGGAGTGAAAGGCTGACTTCATTAGTTCTAAATCCGATCTATCAACTCCTCTGGAATAACACGTGGCTGCTTTTCGTACAGCCTGTTCTGCTAAAACAGATTCTATGTCTTTTACTTTTGCCATTTTTTCTCCCTAAATTTAAATTGTATTAAAGAACATTAATTACACTCACTCAATAGTAATTTAACTTCGATAATTTATCATTTTATCAATTTTAAATTTATTTAAATTCTTGGTATGGCATCATTAAATTTCAAATAATTAATGAACATAAATTGGGCATACAAATATAGATGAAAGACTGGTTAAATACTCTATTATTTATACGGATTATAATTGTGATTAGGAGAAAAAATGGAAATCTTGAATTGGATAGAAATAATTGCTGTAGTAACTGGAACGCTTTTGCCGGCTCCTTTGCTGTCTTCCGCAAAGATGAAACAACGATTTGTTGGCTTCATTATTATGATTTTAGGAAATATTTGCGCCTTTACGGCTCAATATGCAGCTGGTTTAGAAATTCTAAGCATGGCATGTATTTTTTGGATTGTAATGTCTGTTCGCGGTATATGGTCAAACAAAAACTTTAAAACAGAGGGATCGTATTAACGAACTACTATCGATTCTTCGTTCCAGGGAGTTAAAGTTTTTTCCTCATCGTCCTTAAAAGCCTCGGGAAGCTCCTCTACCATATGATAGGTTGCTGCCAAACGACCAAATCCTACAAACCAGGCCACCGTCATTGAGAGTTCAACGATTTCTTCCTCAGAAAAATGTTTTCTTAAATTATCATAAATTGTATCATCGATAGAGAGATGATTTGTTGCAAAAAGCTCTCCGTATCGAATTGCTACTTTTTCCGCATCTGACAGATCTTTTGCCTCTT
>JAPYRO010000170.1 GCA_029941095.1 Dehalococcoidia bacterium | reverse complement strand
ATTGACGACTGATATTGCGCTTCGAACTGCAAGAAAAGCTACACGTGCTCTTTTTTGCCAGAAAAACGCAAGGATTACCAGTGCGGGGACTACACTTAGCGAAACTACAGATAGTTTCCAATCCATAGAGAACATTACGAGGACAATTCCAGCGAGACTTAGAACGTCTGCTAAACTTCCAATAATTCCTCCGGTCATAACTTGTTGGATTTGCTCCACATCACTCACCACTCTAGACATTAACCGGCCAACTTGCTGGCGATCATAAAAATTTAAAGAAAGTTTTTGTAGATGCCTAAAAAGGTCGGTCCTAATGTTCACTAACATTGAGTGGGCTACCTGGGCTATGTAGTAGCTTTGAAGATATGAGCCTAAAGCGTTGATTGCTACACAACTAAAAAACAAAACGCTGAGAACCCATAAATCTGCTACGCTAGTGCTCGAGATAGCTGCATCTATTATGAATCCAATTAGAGGAGGGATTGCAACACTAGTTAGGGTAGCTGATATCATCCCGATAAATGCGAGACTTAGATGAAATTTGTGGGGTTTCATATAGGGAATCAGCCTTACGAATATTTTATGATTATAGGCACTTCCAAGTTCAGTGTTGTCCCAACCATCGTAATTATGATTTCCTCCTCCTCCTCCTCCTCGTCCCATCATCATTTTGATGGCTCCCCTATGTTATCTACCGGTGAGTTAATCTTGCTGCTTTGGTTTGATAGTTGTAATTGGTATAAATCCTTGTAAGCTCCATCTTGGGAGATTAATTCGGTGTGTGTGCCAGACTGGATTATTTGCCCATCATCCAAAACTAAAATCTTATCTGCTTTATATATACTCGCCATTCTTTGAGCGACTATCAATGTAGTAGTTTGCTCGACCATTTGCTTCAGGTTATTTTGAATGAAAGCTTCTGTCTCAGTGTCTACGCTTGATAACGAATCGTCAAAAATCATAATTTTTGGGTTCAAAAGTATAGTTCTAGCGATTGCTAAACGCTGTCGTTGACCGCCCGATAAATTTATACCTCGTTCTCCTACAATGCTTTCGTAACCGTTCGGGAGGTTAGATATAAATTTGTCGATCTCTGCGAATTTTGCAGCTGCCCGAATTGATTCTAATGAGGCATTAGATTTACCATAACCTATGTTTTCCCTTATGGTTGTTGAGAATAGAAAGATTGCTTGCTGGACAAACCCGATGCTATTTCTCAGGGATTCTAGAGGCATCTTTTTGATGTCGGTCCCGTCGATCCTAATTTCGCCATCTGTGGGTTCATAAAATCTGGACAATAAATTTATTAGCGTGCTTTTTCCACTTCCTGTGGCTCCCACAATAGCAATCGTTTCACCTGGATTTACAGAAAAGGTGATATTTTTTAGTACAGGTCTCCCATTATCATAATTAAATGAGACGTTATCATACTCAATTTTGCCATGTTGGATTGAATTTGGTGAAGTACTTTGAGCATTCTTTATTTTGGGTTCGAGATCCAGAATATCAAATATTCTTTCCCCTGCTGCTACGGCCCTAGATAGTATATTTCCTAACCACCCGATCATTCGGACATAGACGGTTATTGTTAATAGATAAAATATGAAAGAAGTTAAATCGCCGGGTGATATAGTTCCATTTATTACAAGTGAACCTCCGTAAAGCAGCTGTATACCTGTTGCGATGTATACAGCAAATGTCATGAGAGCAGTGTTAGCAGCTTGCTCGCTGTTAGCGGCCACGTTACGAGAATATACTTCCATGGCTTGGTCGTTAAACTTTTGTGTTTGTTCATTTTCTCTACCAAATGCTTTAACAACTTTCATACCGGAAAGATTTTCTTGAAGTATTGTGCTTAAAACCGCTATTCCTTCTTGGACGCTCAGCCAAATAGGTCGTAAGCGCCTACTTGTTTTGGTCGTGCGAAAGCCAATAAATGGTAAAACTGCCAAAGTAACTAAAGCCAATTGCCAGTTCTTGCTAAAAAGTATTGCGGTTACCATTAAAAGTAATACTGCAACTTGCACCATACGTAATATCGCGAAGCTAATTAACATTCTTATTGCTTCTACATCAGCAGTTGCTCTGGACATTAGTTCAGCAGTAGGAGTTTTGTCGAAAAAAGAGAAATTTTGCCTTTGAAAACGGTCATAGAGAAGATTACGGATATCAAAAGCTATTTTTTGAGATACAGCTTGGCTGTAGTACGCTTGACCGTAAGACGCTATACCTCTAAATATCCCGGAACCTATAATCCCTAATGCAATAAAAATGATTGCTCTGAAACTTGGTTCGGTCTGAATTATATCAACTGCTTTTCCAAGCAAAGCCGGTATTACTAAAACAAATATGCTGGATATAACCAGAAAACTGTATACCAGAACCATATCCAATTTATATGGCAGTAAAAATTTTTGCAGCCGCAAAAAAATTGTTACATTATATATTACGCCTGAACGGCTTTCTTTTTGTTTCATCTTAGATATTATAATCATTTGTCAAGACTTGTGTATCTGACAATGATTTGTTTATTTGCTAGAATGCGTGTTCGATTCTTTTTTGCATAACAATAAGGTTACTATTTATAGGAAAGATTAGGAATAGACATAATGAATGGAGATGACTACCTTCTAAGGCCAATGCACGAAGGAGATATATATCAAGCTATACAAATAGACAAAGAAGCGTTCCCTGAAAACAACTCTTCTCCAGCATTTAAGCGTGAACTTAGAGAAGCAGCAATATTAAAGATGAATTTCGGCATAGTC
>JAPYRO010000169.1 GCA_029941095.1 Dehalococcoidia bacterium | reverse complement strand
CCCACAAGGTCAATGCATGGCCCATAATCGCCAAAAAAATTGGAAATGTGCAGCTAATTGTAGCAATTCCATAGGCGAGTCCAAATAGAAAAATAGAGCTATACGTGCGTTCTAATTTATAGTTTTGAAGAGTTAATACCGGTATTTGAAGATATTTACCGGTCATAAGCACATACGCCCCCATAAAAGCCAATCCTATTCCTAATATCAGTCCAACTGCAGGTAAGATATTTTTAACAATTTGGCCGATAATAGACCAGAAAATACCAAAACTAGCAAATAGAATCACTATCCCAATACTAGCAATCAGGCCAATTTTTAATGGGTTAACGATATTTCGTCTAAATCTGCTATCAAGTTGGGAGTTTTCATTAAGTCCCAAATAGTACGAGATATACGCTGGTAGCATAACGGCACCACAGGGACTAACTAGAGCAGCAAGCCCTGCTGTAAAAGCAAAAATTACAGGTAACTCAAACACTATAATAACGACCTAATTACTTTCCAGAATCCCTATATGGAACGAAACTTTCTGCAGTTATATATGCACTAATATTGATTAAGTGGTAGTTTCTCCATCAAGCATTTGACAGGAAATAATTCTCTCATTTACGGTTCCAAATATTTCTTCTCCTAAATTCAACAATGAAATAACCTTAGGATCAATTATAGTGTAATAAACGCTTCTTCCTCGCCGCTCCGATACTACAAATCCACACCAACGTAAACAAGCCAAATGAGAAGAAACTCTTCCTTGCGGAGATTTTAGTTGATCTACTAAAGAGGAAACGCTTTTTTCTCCAGTTGACAGTAGTTTAAGAATTTTTAATCTTGTAGGATCACCTAAACCTCTGTAAAATCTTGCGAGATCCTGAGATCTATTCCCTAAAAAACTTGTGGTTTCCTCATTTTTAGTGACCGTCATCAGTGCCATTTATGTAGTACCTTCCATGTAAATTATTGTGTTCAAACAACAATATTATAATCTGTGCAAATATTATTACAAACTAATTGGGGAAAATCAGCATTATATTTAAACATATTGGCCATCTAGAGAGCATTACTGCAGATTTTAAAGAAATCTTAGAATATAATTTAAAACGTGAAAAAGATTGCATTAAGCTACATTCTAGTTACATCAACGCTCCTTGTGGGTGTTTTCGTACTTATCACTTTAGATTTGAATCCTAAACAAACCATACCGGCAACTGAATCTCCGGCAATACCTAATAACACTTTTTTAGCTATCCAAGAAATCCGTCTTCCAGAAGATCATTATCCTCACAATAATTCGATAGAATGGTGGTATTACAATGGCCATCTTAATGACTCTAAAGGAAATCCCTATGGTTTTCACGCAGTGATATTTAAAGGAAGATCTGGTGAGAGACAAATCGGATATATGGCCCATACATCCTTAACAGATATAAATAATCAAAAATATTATCAGTCTACAAAACTAGGAAACACTGACAACAACATAAACCACTGGTACTCATTTACTAACGATGATTGGAAAATACAAGCTACTGACAACTACCATGAGGTTGTCGTTAGTAGCGCTGATCATAATTTAAATCTTAATATGGTTGGTTCAGGAAACGTGATGGTTCATAATACCGCTGGTTATATCGGTGGTGAAACTGGCTGGACATATTATTATACTGAGCCAAACTTAGAAACTTCAGGGCAATTGACATTAAATGGTGAAACTACTGAGGTAATAGGTTTGAGTTGGATGGATCATCAATGGGGCGAGTTTATTGTTACTGGGTATCCATCTGGATGGCAATGGTTTGGTATGCAATTACCTAACAATCAATACCTTATGCTTTCGGAGTCCAGAGAAACCGATATTAATCGTTCCACCTACGCAACGTTTAGAGATAGTACAGGTTCCACCCACCATGTCAGCGAAGAAGATATAGAACTGATAACAATAGACTACTGGACTAGCTCAAAAACAAACGCGGTTTATCCAAGAAAGTGGATTCTCAGTATAAAAACTCACCAAATTCTGATTGAAATAGAATCAACGGTTGCTGCCCAAGAACTAACAGAAGCCTTCCCTCCTCGAACAATCTATTGGGAAGGTGTAGCAACAGTATCCGGGGTAATTAATGGCTACTATTTTACAGAAAAAGAAGGCCACCGTGCTTTTGTAGAATTAGTAGGCTATGTTGATACTGAGTCAATTGCCATAGCAAAGGATTAGCGAGGGGTGGTTGACTAGTTTAGTTGATCTAAGTACCGAGGCCTTAAGCCCCATTTTTGAGTGTAGGTAAGCCTCAGGTTTTCCATCATTTCTCTATACTCTTCTGAGTCAATTCCACTTGCCGTCATAATATAAGCATCTTCTCTATTATCCGAGTAATATTGCTTTCTACGACCCACAATTTTAAACCCAAATTTCTTGTACAAATTTTGGGCGGCCTCATTTGATACTCTAACTTCCAGGGTTAATTCATTATTTCCTATTAATTGATTACTTTCAACGGCCCCGATGATCATTAATTCACCTATTCCAACTTTTCGGTGACTCTCTCTAACAGCAATACTAATAATGTGGCCCTGATCAATTACAGACCAAATTCCTATATACCCAACAACAAGTTCTTTAGTGGATTCAACAAATTCATCTCTACCTTTCAGAATACGCCAAATAGTGCCAGATAATTTGTTCCGGTAGTTTTTTGTAGGGGTCTTATTATCGGGTAAACCATTGGATTCGGCCCATCTCTCATAAGGTGTTGATTCATCGACTACCACTAAGT
>JAPYRO010000168.1 GCA_029941095.1 Dehalococcoidia bacterium | reverse complement strand
ATCATATACCATCCCAATAACAATATTATTTTTAGATTCAAAAAAGATTCTAAAAGAGTCACCTTTTTCATCCACAAATTCTTCTCCGGATCTTTTGTACAGTGAAGTTTGAACTTCTCCATTCCATAAATAAGAACAACTCCAAGTTTCAGCATTAATTGTTTGAAAGGAGTAAATTATCAGAATTAACAATGATATTATATATTTAAACATATATTTCATTTTGCCTCTTTGAAATGAATAAGTTTTAACAATTCTTTATAGTTCTTATTAGTACGTCACTTACAACATTTACTGGATGGTAGTAGATTAATTCGTAAATTTCTTCTTCATTCATTGTTTTAATTTTTTCCGGATTTCATTAAAGTAATTTTCGCTACATGGAAACCGATCTTGCATTGCAAGAAAATATATATCAGCCCCATCTTGCTTTCTAATTATTTTGTTATTTTTTAAAAACTCTTCAACAACTTCTATTTCTCTTAAAGTATTCGTTCCACTGGGTGGGCAAATGTTAATGGTCTTTTGAAACAAAAAAATTAAATCTAATGTCGAATATCCTAATTCATTTTTTAAAGTATTGCTTCTCGCTAGTATATTTAATGCTGTTCCTAAGTAACTATGAAATAAGGTTGTTATCTTGAAGTAAACATCCAGGAAATAAGATTTGACTTGAGTAATATAAATAAGAAGCAATCGGTACGATTTTATCAATAATAATTTTTGTACAGCTAAATCCATCGTTTGAGTCACGAATGTTGAAGAGGCCTGCAATAAATCTGCTATAAAGAATGATGATCTATGTTTCTGAATTCCTAAATTTCTAGACCTATTAACATTCCATTCATGAAGGGCGTTTCCCAACCCCTTTGGCATCAGCAATAGCACTCCAATCAAAAACATAAAAGGCATTACCTCTGCGAAGCCCGACGCCGTAGGTCTATCAAGAGCATTACCTGCACCAATGAGTAAGGGCTCTGATATAGCTCTAACAATCCCAATAATGAAAGCTGCGATGATCACGCCAGGTATCGAAGTTATCGACCCCAATACTATTACGGCAAATGCCGGTAATAATAATGATAAGCCTAGTTCAGGACTAACGGGTAAGATTGCAGCTAATAGAGCGCCACCCAAACCAGAAATGCCGGCAGATAAAAAGGAGCTTGTAGAGTGTATATTTTCAACATTTATACCGCTAGTAGCAGCCAAATCAGGGTTGTCTGAAACAGCTCTCATTTTCTTTCCAAGAATTGTTTTGTTCATAATAAGCATTAATAAAGAAATCGCTATAAGAATTCCGACAATCAAGGCGATTTTTGAATAAGAGAAACCGTAAGGGCCAACGTTACTAACAATATTAATAAAAGGTTCTTCCATTCTGCTACCTATAACTACGTCAACCCTTTGTGTAGGTACTTCAACATTTGATGATAATAAGCGCCAATCTTTATCCGGAATAAATCGAAAAGTTCTCGCCGAGAATCTCATGTATAAAATTGCTCTAATCACCATGGCAACACCCAGGGATGTGATCATCAGCACCTGAGCAGAAGCCAATCTTTTTCGTAGCGGTTTGTAAACCGATTTATCAATAATCACCCCTATAAATCCGCAAATAACAAAAGCTGAAATCGCTGAAGCAACTAATAATCGATAATTTAGAATTCCATCGCTGGATGCGTCTGATATAGGGGAAAACATGTCGGACCACATCATGATTAAGGCAACATAAGAACCTAGTAGCATGATTTCTGCTTGAGCGAAGTTACCATATCTTTGCACTTTATATGTGAGAGTTAATCCCACTGCTACAGTCATATATGCCGCTGACCAGTACAGGGCACTAAGCGAAATCGAGGATAAATTATAATAAAAAATTGTGGTGATACCTTGGCCTTTAAGCAAAGTATCTAAGGTGAACAAAACCAGTAAAAAGATAAAAACAGGAGTTGAAATCAATGCTAAAGCTTTAAATTTTCCAGTTGAGTTTTTAACAACCCTATTTACGATGATGATCCCAAATGCCATCATTTCTAATGACTGGAGAATCCAAAGAATGTCCCCTTTAGGGATATTAGTCCACGAGAGCAGACCCAAGCCAAATTTTAAACCTATATAACTATCAATAAATAGAAATAAAGAGAGTATTAACCATTTATGAGCAACCTGAATTTTTTTGAAATTATCTAATAAAAATTTCATATTAAAATTAAGATGCTAACTGTAAAAATTAAGAATCATGATCCGCCTGATATAGGCGAATCATGATTCTTAACTCAAACTTCTAATTATCTATTGACTAGCTAGGCCACCGCTACCAGTCCATATGCGGGTACAAGTAAATGCAGGATCAAACTGACATACTTCATACCCAGTACCGGCTACGTCTCCATTGGAGTCAAAATTGTGAACTCCACTTGCTCCATCGTAATTAGATCCGACACTAGCAAGATCATCGCGAATGTCATCGCTACCTTCTAAAGCAGCATTGGCAATGATGTTGACAGCATCATAGGTTTCGTGGGTGTATATTCCTTCAGCATCTCCTCCAGCGGCACCATAAGCCGTATTGAAAGTTGATTGAGCTGAGGATTCAGCACCGGGTCGAGGCTTAGTTGCGATTACTCCTGCTACTGCAGCAGCATCAGTGAAAGCGCTAGCAAACGCTGCGTCTGCAATGCCATCGGCCCCGTAGATAGTTCCTCCAAAACCTTGACTCTTCAAGGCTTCGATGATTGCTGCACCATCAGTAGCGTATGAAACCAGAACAGCG
>JAPYRO010000167.1 GCA_029941095.1 Dehalococcoidia bacterium | reverse complement strand
TACTGTCTCTTAGGCAATTAGGGGATTATGTCCAACTAGGGCTGACGGGATACAACTGCTTACTAATAACAAGCAGCTCGTTAAAATCGTCAAGCACAATTTGTTTCTACAATGAATAGTCACAGGACCTCCAATTTAGTCACTAAAGAAATCGAGCCAGCACTACTTTCAGGCTTCGCTTCGTCTCATTTTTTCAATCGCACCATTGAGGGGTTTCCTCAAAAGGGGAAAGAATAAACAGCTATCTTTCACCCAATAAAGAGGCAAAGCATTTTCTTTATGGTTTGATCGGATTACGCCAACGTCGCCTGCATTAAAAATATTGTCATCTTGGATATCCCAAAAGAACGGCCTGCTAGTACAAGCAATTCCATATATAGCCAATACTCATGTCAGTCAAAGCTGTTTTTGCACACTCATAAAACATATTTAGTTGATCCTTAACCGTATGCGTCGAAAGAGTATCTACTAAGTAGTTACCTCGTATTATTCCGAGGTTCCCTGCATTAAAAATGTCTTGTTCAGGCCAATAACCCGGTGGATTTGCAGCACCCAGGTCCATATATAAGACATCTAGCGTGCCATTTCCTCTTAAGGGCCAAAATAAGAATGAAGTGTTATTGATAATTGGACCTTCTGGCAACTCAGGTAGAATCGATAGAGTATCGATCCGCTTTAAAGTGCCAGTTTTATCATTTAGATAAGCTCCGCCATTAACCTTCATTCCGGTAATGGTAACTAAGTCATCATAGTTATCATTGTTGATATCTCGAAAATACATTCCTGGGCTGTTAAACAGAATATCCCCTTCGATCACGGCCTTTTCTCTTACAGATATCTTTCCGTCTTGAATGTAAAAACCCTCTACCACCACGACGGGATAAAGAGAATCCTCAATGTAAGGATCAGAAGGTTGGCTCTCAACAGCTTGGAAATCAGGTGATAATTCGCGCTTAGGATTTATCAAAAAACCGGAGTTTTCACCTTGAACAATAAGAATTTCCCCCTCTGATGGGTCGAGAACAGCTTGCTTAATGAAATTATAATAATTACTACCGCCAGCGCCTAACTGAGGAATTCCTCTTTTGTAGAGCCCCAAAGTTAAATTTCCACCCTCGGTTTCATATTTAAAGAAATTTTCGGGAGGTGGCATATAGTAGTCGCTGAACTCGAATCCTGTGCTCGGATTCCACTTCCATACCGTGATGCCTTCAACTGCCCCGTTCCATCCTGTTTCAATATCGAAATCTGCGTATTCCGCTAAGTTGGTCACAAACTCAGGAAGAACTCCGTTTGATATCCAATAACCAACGCCATCGAATTCAAAGTAACCGCCGACATACGGATTGATCTTAGTTGCTTTATCGAAATTCTCTAAAAGTTTGTATTCATCTGTAATGTCTACGACAGTGCTTCCAATGATTCTCGCGACCTTGACGACGTCGTACCCGATAGAGATAAGATCAAAACCGTCTTGGTCATTCGGTAAAGACCTTAAAGAGTGTGTCCAAGTTGGTGTCCATGGAATTCTAGCGTTGGTATAAGTGCCATCGCCATTGCTTAGGAATACATGCTGATCGGAGAAAAATGTGCAGTTAGTCAAACCTTGCGAAGGATATGAAGCTGCTTTGTCTTCGTCGCCATTGAAACATTGATCTACAACAGCTTGAAGGCCTTCGGGAGTGTTACCATCAAATGACTTTCGCCCCACACCGTCGTCCCTATTTAGGGTAAGAGCAAAATCGATAAATCCGTCACCATTTAAGTCTTTCGGTTCCTCGGTGTTGTGATGGTAGGGGAGACCTCCTTTACTGCCGTCTTTTGAAGTATCAATAAACTCTTCTCCAAAGACGTCTTTCGAGCAGTTTCGATAACGGCCAACTTCGTCACTGCATAGCAGGAACCATCCCGTCTTAACTGCTAAATTATTTTCCCCGCCATTGTCAGGTGTGGGACCTTGATAACAGGAGATGGGAACGAAAATATCTTCGTACCCATCATTATTAAAATCACCGAAAGGGAAAAGTGTGTCCCAACGATAGGAGTTTTCTTGGCAGAAACTAAATCTCGCTTCAAGTTCATCGGCATTCCAATTTTGTCTATCTTGAATACTGAAGAGTGGCGCGATTGCTGCATCTGATACACTAAAATAGATGTCCTCAGGGTACTGACTTAAGTACCTAAAAGAAGCCGTAAAAATTTCATCTCCCAAAATTACGCGAGGAGCAATCAAATTTTGACCGTCAAATAAAGCAGGATTTCTTGCGTTGGCTAATTTACTTTCACTGAAATCGAGGAGTTTTAGGCATAAAATGGGGCAGTCGCTTGCTGAAAGACTCGAATCAGAAGTTGGCACTAATCTAACTTCATATGCCAAATCGCCGACTTTTACATATGGAATATTTAGAGTTACTCCATCGTAAGTCACATCCTCAGACTCGATAGCTAGGGTAGTTCCCGAGATAATATAAGAAAGAAAGAATAACGCAAAAAGAATATTTGTTTGCATTATGAATCAGCCCCTTTGTGAGTTGAATATTAGCACAAAGCCATAAGTGTTTTTTATTTCATCCCGCCTAATTACATCCACAGCCACCGGCGGCAACGCCGTTACCACCTGTAGAGGCCTCTTTACTAAAATAGATGTGTTGATTTATCGTTCCATGTCGTCGCTTTATTTGCGCCCTTCAGATACTAAGCCCCATATTGATCTATATCAACTTAATGGCATTAAAGGGGGCAAAGTGCAGGGGGTTAGTCACTCTTAGAATTAACTAACCGTTCATCCACAATAATATGTATAGGGG
>JAPYRO010000166.1 GCA_029941095.1 Dehalococcoidia bacterium | reverse complement strand
TATTTCCGGCATATCGCTTAATTGCACTACTATTTTAAGTAATACTCATAACTTCTTACAATATATGTAATGAAGAATTGAATTATTTGACGGGATTAGCTATCCCTGCTCTATTAGTATTTAACAAGGGGTACGGAAGGTATTCAAAGATTCGGGCCAGAGAACCACGTTATAAGCGATGTTTCGCTACTGAGATTCAGGATAAGATAAAAGGCTGCGGGCCTAGAAAAGATAAAGTCGGGAGAGGCTTCAGTTCATTAGGAACTTTTAAGTTAAAGAAACTTAGCACTGTTGTGCACGCACCTTGGTGTCTTGGTGATTTGCGTTTTTACATAAATCACAAACAAACTTTTTATGAAATGAATATGAATCCTCATGTCTATAATTTGAACCGTATCCGATGGGATTTCTTCGGTACGCTCACTTTTGCAAAAGTACCTCCCCTTTATGTAAGGAAGGCCTGTATTTGCGAATACTTAAGGCGTGTGGCTAAAGCCTTTCATTTAAAAGACTGGAAATGGAACTTATTTTACGCAGTTCGCCACGAATATGGTGAAATGACTAATAGGGCCCATTTTCACTTCCTATTAACGATTCCTAACCCTTTCCCGAATATTCATTCGGCCAGGCATCTCTTAAAATCCATCTGGCAGGATGATGTTAAGGGCTGTGCCGGGTTTGCCGATATTCGGTTGTATGATCCCCGTCGGTCTGGGGCTGAATACATGATGAAGGGATCAGATTGGTCGCTAGCAAAAGCCAACGCTTATGAGTTGGCAAAGTTCGCAGCCACTGATGAGGGATTGTCACTTATAGTCTCTCCTTCCGTGATTTGGGAGTTACACAAACGTGTAAGTCATAACGGAAAGAGAAAAGACGGAGTGAAGACCGCTCGCCTTCTTCGCATGTTGAAGGAGAGAAAAAATGCTCACGGGGCTACTCGAAGCTATTGGCAACCAGAACGATTTATTCACCCCGCTGATCCTACAGTGAGGTGAGTTATAGCTTAAGGGCCCCGGCTGGAGTCTTTGAGTTCGTTTTTCGTGGGGCGCGTATGCGCCCCCGGAAATGACTCAAACTCCAGTTGGGCAGACTTGAAGAATAATTATGCCCAGAAACCAACATCAATAATTAATGAAATACCTACTTTTAAAGTGTTTAACCCCCCTTTTCTACCGCTTTTCGAAGACGAGGACAGTACTTGCCTCAGGGACACCCCCGATAGGCGTTACCTCGAGCGTAAGCGAGAGGAAAGCCGCAAGCTTTCTTGCGGCTCCAAGCCGGGGGTTCGGGGGTGTCGGTTCCTTAGGTCAAGTGCTCCCGCAGTCCACAATGCTTCCACTAATATCCCCCACTCTTTCGCCCTCATTTCCGTGATTATCTGAAAAAATTTATTAACTAGGATCAACCACTACTTGATATGCCATCAACTAAACCAACAGCAACCCAATACGCGGAAGTCAGGGGTTATGAACGGTTTTTAGAGGAACAAAATGGCGTCTACCCTGCCACTTATGCTGCCCAGGTGTTGAAGATTTCATTACAGGCCCTGCACATGGCTGCAAAATCCGGGCACATCAAATACTTCAAAGTCGGCAATAAAAGACTCTATGGATTAAAATCAGTGCGTGATTATCGATGGTTTAAGAGCAGGAAATTTCGCGATAATGGGAATCAAAGGGCTAATTCTTGATAACTTAAGCCTTGTTAATAAGAAACGGATGTTGGTACGGTCTACCTATGGATATAGAAAAGGAGATCTCGAACTTACAAGACCAAGTCCGTAAACTCTATGGAAAAGTAGAGGAAATTACTTCAATAATTGAAGCAAATGACAATGGTGGAAACTTACCGCATCAAAGTGGAGATGAAGTAATAGCTAAAGATGATTTAGTTGATGTTGTAGATTTTAAAGTAAAACTAAACCAGCCGAAAATAATCGGTGGTGATTGGTTTTCACAAGATTTTGCTTTTAAGGTACAACTTAAGAATAACACTTCGCAAATGGTGGGATATCATCTTGATGTAATCTTTGAAGACAAAGATGAATTTGAGTTAATGAGAGACATGGCTTTAGTCGGAAAAGAATTGAAGCCGAACCAAACTGTATCAGAATCAGGAATCGTAACTATTATGGAAAAAAATATAGTTGATTCTTACAAAGAGATAACCTGTCGTGTTGATAGTTTTCTCCTGTAATGAGCAAGAAATTTAAAGCAAAGATCATTAAGGAAAACATTACTTCTTCTAATAGAACAATTGATACAACCCATATACAAAAAGAGACGACCAAGCGAAACGGTAAAGAATGGGTGGCAGTATTTGCTATCATTCTTTGTATAATTACATTTGGCCCCACTTTTTGTGACAACTCAAATGAAAGAACTAGAGAGAGCCCTAGATCATTTAAAGTTAGCAACAGTTCGTGGGATGGTTCTGTTTTACCAGTCAAGGAATACCTTAAGAAGTTACTTAAAGATCCCAAATCAATAGAATATATTGAGTGGTTTGCAGTACAAGAAACCCAAGATGGAAATTACAAAGTAAGAGTAAAGTATCGCGCCAAAAATTCATTTGGAGGTTATGTCCTAAATGATCAATTATTTTTCTTAAACTCCGAGGGAATTGTAACAAATTATGTCGGGTTATAAAACTTTTACAGGCCGTTCATATCTGGACATTATCCCCCTCTCCTGCTATATATTTTACTATAAGAGAGACTCACTTTTGAGCTACTTGTCATAGCATCAAATAGACCCTTCCATGAGTATATGTAATATGGAATTGAATTATTTGATCCTTATTAACTATCCCTGCTCTATT
>JAPYRO010000165.1 GCA_029941095.1 Dehalococcoidia bacterium | reverse complement strand
ATCTTTCATTGATGCGTACACTTTTCTTGATTGCTCGTCCATTTGGTCCTCCCTTTGTATGTAGTGGAAATATTTTTCTCGGTTCAGCCTAAAATAGTTTAACTTAAATCAATGTTTGAGTGAAGGAATTGGGCTTAAAGAGAGTAGGTGGGCATATATACTTAACTTCGCACAATAGATATTATGTAAAGTTAAATATATAGGGGATAAGATATAATACGGTTTGTCGATAGATTTAGAATATATATTTTGGTGTGATAGATGGGTTTACCCGATAAATTAGTACGTCTAATTAAGAATAGGTTTGTCGTGGGATCTATCTTTGTGTTTTTGGCTCTGACCTTTGGATTATTTTCCGGTGTATTAGGATCGTTTGAACTTGTGAGATATACCGGGGATGATTCTGTTACCCATCGTCAAGCGTTTGAGTATATTCATATTGATCAAAATCGCGATAGTATTGGCATCAACCGTTTACTCGAAGTCAAAAATGCTTTAGATGACGAATACGTCTATGTAGATAAATTAAAAGATGATGTATTGCAAGATCTTGCGATTATGGGGATGATTTCTGGGTTAGAGGATAGGTATACCCGCTATATACAGTCTGGCTATGATGACCAAATATCTAAACTTGATGGGACACTTGTTGGAATAGGTATTACAGTTTTTGTTTCTGATGATAATCAAACAATTATCGAGGAAACTTTTCCTGGTGGCCCAGCTGACCGCGCAGGGTTGAAAGAAAACGATGTTATTGTTGCAGTTGATGGAATAAACGTGACTCAAATGGCACTTCTGGATATAGCTAGCCTTATTAGAGGAATACGTGGCTCAACAGTAATTATTGGGATAGAGCGTTCAGGGCAAGATGGACACATGAACTACGAAATTATTAGAGAGTTGGTTGAAATGCCAAGCGTATATTTGGATGAAATAGAAACCGGTGTCTATCATATATCAATTCCTCGATTTACGGATCGTACCTATGACGAGTTAATAGAGATACTTGGCCCCATTGTAAACGGTGATCTTTTAGAATTACGTTATAGTTTAATACTGGATTTGCGCAATAATTCAGGGGGATATGTGGAAACTGCAAAGGATGTTGCAAGCGTATTTATGGGGCCGTCTGTTGTGTTTTTTAGCGAGGATAAATTAAAAAATCGTGAGCCCGTTAAGACTACAAAAGATTTAATAATACCTAAACAAATAAGGATGGTAGTTTTAGTTAATCAAAGAACAGCATCTGCAGGTGAGATAGTAGCTGGTGCTCTTCAAGATACGGGTAGATACCCCTTGATTGGTACTAATACTTACGGTAAAGGTGCTATTACAACACTAAAACCGATAGCAGGTGATAGTGCTCTCTATCTTACTTCGGCTCTATGGTACACACCTAAATTACGGTCTGTCGACGCAAAAGGTTTGTCTCCTGATATCGAGGTTGCAGAATTATATCAATCGATGAAGGTGGGTACCAAAACCGATATTATTGGCGTTGCCGTAGAGCACCTGGATTCAATGGAAATCGATAATAATATGAACGAAAGCTAGTATGTCGAAGTTATAATTTACATTTACGGAAGGACTAGATAATTACGATGACTTTAAAGCGATTATTGATCTTATTAGTTTCTATTGGTTTTGTTCTGTTCAACCCTATTCATTTGGGTTGGACTTTACCCTATGTTGCTGAATTAGATACTCCTTTGGCTGAGTTATTACAGGGAAATGAACAGAACGTACTTATTTTTAGCACTGTATATTTCACAGCGGTGATGATGCCAATATATTATTGGATTTGGACTAGGAGAAGAAAAACATCACCTAAAAACCAGGATATTAAGAATGCGGTTGCGGGAGTATACATTGGCCCAGGTGGTGGTAAAAAACGGCCTAAGAACAAACGTAATTCTAACAGGAGGAACCGATAAAATTGATATCCTTTGTTGGAGATAACGGTTACCATGATTTAGATGTTTAACCAACTACCCGTTCTTACTTTGCAGGCAAGAATCATTGGCCTATATAAGAAACAAGATTATGACATTGGCCAAAATATCTCGGTATCTGCCGCTAGTAATACCATGATTATCACTGACCAACACGGAACCCGTTTTATACTTGCCTTTTTCTGGTTGAAAGATGGAAGTTTTAGCATAAATGAAATAGAGAAACTTCGTGATGATATGGACGTACTAAAGATTCATAGCTCTTACGTTTATACAGATTATGTAATCGAGAAACGGTTAAAGGAATCAGCAGAAAAACTAGACGTTAGTATTGTGGACTACCCCGATATGGAAGCTAGGGGAATTATGAACGTTCAGCAAATTTATGCGCCTACAAGTGGAGCTGATAAACCTTTGCCATTTGAACGATACATACCGTGGTTCGTTGGGATATCGTTAACGATTATAATATTTGTAGTTTTGGTTCTTGTTTCGGTCGGAATGTCTTTCGTGCAAGTTCCATATTGACCTAAGTACTCTTGCTATCGATTAATAGCGTTACAGGTCCGTCATTGATCGAATTTACCTGCATATGAGCCCCAAAAACCCCAGTTTGAACTTCCACTCCTAAGGAGGCCAATTCTTCTAGGAAGTAGCTGAATAATTTTTCTGCTTCATCTCTACTAGCCGCCTTTGAGAACGATGGTTTTGAACCTTTAGATGTTTGAGCCAAAAGTGTGAATTGGCTAATTACCAAGGCAGGCTGTTTTAAATCCATGATAGAACTGCTAAAGGTTTCTTTTTCATTTGGAAATATTTTTAAGTTCGAAATTTTCTGAGCGCTGTAAATCATGTCCGCTTCGGTATCGTTCTTGTC
>JAPYRO010000164.1 GCA_029941095.1 Dehalococcoidia bacterium | reverse complement strand
TTTACAGCCTTTGCAGCCGACACAAGGGTCCATGGTCTGGTACATTTCATCAGAGGAAAATGCATTTACTCCAAGCTGGCCAGTAATGGCAAGACGCAAAGTATTAGCTCGTCCCCGCGTCAGATGCTGCTCATTTTTTGTTACTCGATAAGAAGGACACATTGCGCCAACATTTGCTTTTCGGCAGGCGCCATTGTTATTACACATCTCGATGGCGCGATTGAAACCGCCCCAGTCAGACCAGTCCAAACTGGGCTTAATATCTATAGGTTCATAACCAGGAGCAAAACGCATGATATTGCGATCATCCATCTTGTGTGGATTCACAATTTTGCCTGGGTTAAATAAACCTTTTGGATCGAAGTATTTTTTTACTTCCTCAAAATTATCAACCATGCGACGACCGAACATGGGCTCGTGAAATTCAGAGCGTGAAATGCCATCGCCATGTTCACCAGAATGTGAGCCCTTATATTCGCGAACCATCTCCATTGTTTCTTCAACAATTGCACGCATCTTAGAGGCGCCACTTTCTTCTTTCATGTTTAATACTGGTCTTACATGTAAGGTGCCTACCGAGGCATGCGCGTAAAAAGTGCCGTTTGTCCCATATTTATGAAATATGTCTGTCAGTCGTCGTGTGTACTCTGCTAAATCTTCAAGACGCACGGCGCAATCCTCTATAAAGGAAATTGGTTTGCCATCGCCCTTCATTGACATCATGATATTAAGACCAGATTTTCGCACTTCCCAGATGGCATTTTGAAAGTCAGCGTCGGTGGCTTCGACTACAGCATCTGGAAAACCAAGGTCTCCCATCAGTTCTACAAGTTGATTTAAGTCTTTAAGCTGTGCTTCTTTTTCTTCACCCGCAAACTCAACTAATAAAATTGCTTGTGGTTCACCTTGAACGAAACGATTAACGGTTGGCGCATAGATTGAAATATCTCGAGCAAGATCGATCATAGTGCGATCAATTAGTTCTACAGCTGATGGATTAAGTTTCACAATATGTTGTGTACTTTCCATGGCTTCATAAAAGGTAGGAAAATGACAGACACCTAAGACTTTGTTCTTCGGTATTGGTTGTAGGTTTAAGTGGATTCGTTGGAAGAAGCCCAGTGTGCCTTCAGAGCCAACCAATAAACTTGCAAGATTAGGGTCTGCTTTGACCAACTCGTCAATATTGTAACCACCAACGCGTCTTAATAAATCCGGAAAACGTTCAGCAATTTCATCAGCTTCCCTGTGTCCTAAAGCAATGAGCTGATTGACTAATTCCTGGTGTTTAGTATTTGAAAATGTTTCTCCATTAAGTTTTTTGAAATGGGCGCGGCTGCCATCGGCCAATAAGGTTTCTATGGATCTAACATTGTGTACCATATTGCCGTAGCGTATAGAACGCGCACCGCAGCTGTTATTGCCCGTCATGCCACCGATAGTGGCGCGGTTGGCAGTGGATACATCTACGGGGTACCAAAGACCATCAGCTTTTAGCTGGCGATTAAGTTCATCCAGCACCATGCCAGGTTGTACACAGACGGTGGCTTGTTCTTTGTTAAATTCGATGAGTTGATTCAAATTGCGTGTAGTATCGATCATGAGTGCTTCACCAATTGCCTGACCATTTTGTGAAGTTCCACCACCTCTCGGCAAAACAGGCACGCCTTCTTCAGCCGCAATTTGTACAGCGATTTCAACGTCTTGTTCGGAAGCAGGGACTACTACACCAATAGGCATCAATTGATATATGGAGGCGTCCGTACTGTATCGCCCTCTGGAAAAAGTATCGCTAAGAATATCGCCCTGGATTTCCTGCTGTAAACGTCTAAACATCGGGCTATTGTTAGTATTTGTAGGCATAAAGTTTAAATCGCAAATAAAAAGAAGTTATATCATATCCTGCCACGAAGAAGTCGAATTCATTGAGGTTACGACTAGTAAATACTTCCCTGAAATTTTAGCAACAGTAATTTGCCAGTACTAATTATTAGTACTTTTTTTCAGTTCTAAGTTGTGTTGTTGATAAGCTCAAAATGGGGTTTTATCTCTGAATAATTATCAGGATTGTCAGTTGATTAGACTCCACGTAAACTATCTTGTTATAGATGCAGTTTAATTGAGGGTAGCGTTGTGGCGATTAGACCAGAGTTTATTGAAGAGTTGAAATTATTATACCTGTTTAATATGGATAGTATTCAGGAAGGTATTAAAATTCACCATGAAGCCGGGGCTGAAAAAATTACAGCAGCTGAACGTCTATTTGAAAAGGGAATTATTACTCAGGTTGATGGGGGCTATTTAACTAATCTAGGCATTGAGGCCGCTGAGCATGCTCATGCCCTGATTAATATACTAATGTTGGTCGAGCACTAGTTGAACATTAATTCCTGACTGAAATATGCACCACATATTCTTTTTCGTTAGGAATTCCACCTCCGAAAGTCTCACGTACGGAACTATCAAAGAACTCTTCAACATATTCCATTGCTTCTCGACCACGGCGTACTAGCAAGGTAAGTTCAAGAATATCACCTGCAGCAATAGATTCGCCGATTTCATTTAACTGAATATGCATGCCGTCTGATTGCATGACTAAACGCTCTCTAGGGGCTAATTCAATATAGTCGAGTTCTTCATTATTGCTGCCTCTTAAAGTGGCATTATCAAAAATTTCCCCACTTGCACTCAAAATAAGAATGGGCTCATTGTGTAAATTAGTAAGCGTAAAATAGGCAGTAGTTGAATCAGAATCGGCATCCGGCGCTTCAATATATGAGCTTTCTATACCTAAAAATCCAGGAATAAGTAGAGGTTCAGCAAATGCTGATGATTGAATAATTAAGGCCAAGAAAGGGATTATTAGGGGC
>JAPYRO010000163.1 GCA_029941095.1 Dehalococcoidia bacterium | reverse complement strand
AACATTAGCGCCTTCTTTTGCTAATAGCTTACAAGTAGCTTCTCCAATCCCTCGGCCCCCTCCTGTTACGATAATGTTTTTATTTTCTAAACTCTTCATTTATTTCGCTTTCCAGAATTTCAGGAATTTGTAATCTACAAAAAAAAGGGCGGAACGATAAGTTCCGCCCATATATTTCATAAAAATTCTGTTACCAAGAATTCCTAATTTCTAGCATCCAGGTTGCTGGGTCGCCCCACCCTTGGAAACGTACAGAAGTTAAAGAATGTGTTCTGTATTCTTCATCTGTTAGATTTCTTCCAATTAGAGCGATTGACCAATCACCGGCATCGTAAGCGATTGTGGCATCAAGCAGTTCATATTGGTCCTCTGTATCCGGAAAGGATGAAATAGTAAGATTTTGATCATCGAAACCTCTGTATGTAACGTTGGTATTCAATGAATGCCCGTTAGGTAGCGGGTATTCATAAAGAAGTGTAAGAGCATAGCTTGTTTCAGGAACCCTAGCTAATTGTATTGGGGCACCTGCAGCAAGTAGATCAAGCTGAGTTCCTCCTGCCTGTGGAGCACCACCAACGCCAATCAAACCTGAATCGACTACAGCTTCATTAATTTTTGCATCAAGCAAGCCAAGATGAAATCTAACAGTCAAACCATCAACTGGGGGTAACCAGTGAATTGATATCTCTGCTCCAGATATCTCTGTCTCATCGTAATTAGCAATAAATGTATCGGTTTGACGGTAGGCTCCCTGTGTTACTAAGATTGACTGAGCCTGGAAATTTTCTGTAGTAGTTTGGAAGATAGCTCCGTTTACGCGTAGTGTACCATCCAGAAACGTGTTTTTTGCGCCGAGTTCAACCAATTCTGTAACCTCAGGTTCAAAAACTCCAAAACCACAACCTTTCGATCCTGCACAAGCATGTGCTTGAGGCACAAGAGCAAAGCCTTTGGCATTCATCTCCGTAACTTTAGCTACGTTTAGAGTATCCGAGGCAGCATATCTCATAGAATATCCACCAGAACGAAAACCCCGTGCGTAACGTAAATATATCAGGCTGTCTTCGCTTGCCTGCCAATCAACAGTTGCTTCACCCATATACTCATCCCATGAATTTCCATTATCAAACCTAGGTAATACTATAGGGGCTTCTTCGTAGGCCGTTGAACCATATGTTGGATCTTCACCTGGAACTATTGAGTTATACTGAGAGTGGAAAGTTTTCTTTTCATCTATGTATCGAAAACCACCCGAAAGTGAAACTGTATCGGTGACATCATATCGTGCAAGTGCGAAGATTGCATAAGATTCAGTATCCTGACCAGAAGTTTGAATAACTCCTCCTGAATACTGTTGAAGCGAAATTGAATCCTTCCACAAGTAAATTCCTGCAGTCAAATTAATTTGATCAGTAATCTGATTGTTCAACCTAATTTCTTGAGAATATTGTGTATAGTGCTGATTTCTTGAGGTATGCAGTGAACCGCCTAATGTCGCGGGGTTACCTTGTCCTTTTGCAAAACCTGGTAATGCATCAAAATCTTGAAGAACAAGATCGTCCAATTGAACAAAAGAAGTTGTGGAGGATAATTCCCCTAAGAGAGTAGAGGTAGTAACCTGTAAGCTTAGTCTTTGAAAATCCATATCAGATTGTTCAGGATTATCAAGACTCACAACATGGGGTGGAAAAGCCTCTGTGATATTAAAAAATCCCTCGAGACCTTTAAATCCAGCAAAAGGAAATAGTCCTATTGCTGGAATACCTGCTGTACTCAGCTCTGTAACAGTAACTCCTCCCAAAGCTTTATTACACCCATTGTTAGCTCCTGGAACCAGACCTAAGCCTGCTCCAAAGTTTCCAACACAACCCGGCCCATAAGGGTTACCAGAGTAAGAAACTGGTGCCGTATCACCGCGATCATAAAAAGCGTCAGCAATAAGATATATTTCAGTATCTTCATCAGGAGTAATCAAGAAACGAGCGCTGATTGAGGCAAGATCTAATCGTCCCGAATCAGCTTCTGTTGCTCTATTGTAATAGTAACCTTCATGTTCCAATTTTCTTATATTCCAACGGGAAGAAACTTTATCCGAAATTGGAATGTTTAAGATTATTCCCATTTCATAGGCATCATAATTGCCAGCTGATATTTCAGTATTAAATTCAAATTCGTCTGAGGGGCGAACTCTTTCAACAACTATGTTTCCGCAAGATGTATTCTTACCGTAAACCACGCCCTGGGGACCGGAGTTAACTTGGACCTTAGCCCAGTCAAAAGCGTCCAAAAGAGTGCCAGTGTTTGTACCATGAAAAAGACCATCGACAATCAACCCTACAGTTGGATTGTTAGTTTTTTCCACTCCTGCATAGCCGCAGCCTCTTACAAAGATAGCGCTCTGATTACCAGAAGCAGAGTTCATACCTACTTGAAGATTTGGCGCTAAACTGTCCATATCTCTCATAGTGGTAGGACGAAAATCATCAAGTGCTTTCTCATCAATAGCATAAACTGCCAATGGAACGTCTTGAATATTCTCTTCAACTTTACGTGATGTAACAACAATTTCATCGATTTGACGACCTACAGCCAGTTCACTAGACTCTTGCGCAACTGTTATAGCCGAATAAGAAAACGATAAAAATAAACCAAATACGACAAATGATAAAAGATTTTTCATAATGCCTCCCCAAAAATAAAAAGTTTATAAGAGCTAGGCACATATTTTTCAATATTGCCTATTCTTAAGTACCGTAGCTTCTCAATTTGTTAAATAACCGTCAACCAATAAATCCAAAATATTGTAAAAAAATCAAAAAAAACATAATAATAGTTGTATAAATACAACTAATCAATGTTATTTCTATATTCGGTTTTTCCCTTGAAATTAT
>JAPYRO010000162.1 GCA_029941095.1 Dehalococcoidia bacterium | reverse complement strand
CTCTTCGACAACGCGCTTATATTTTCCTGGAAACCAAATATCATCTTGATCGGAAAAAAATATAATCTCGTTCTTCGCGTGTGTAAGAGCCTCTTCAAACGCGCGTACATGACCAGTATTCTTTTGCAACGAGAAAAGCCGAATTCGAGAGTCACCTATTGCATTTATTATTTCGATAGTCTTATCCTTCGAGTGATCATCGACGACTATCACTTCATCCCCAATACTTATTTGTTTCAATATTGAATATAGTTGTTCACCTATGAATTTTTCACCGTTATAGGTAGCCATACAAACACTTGCGCTAATTTTATTCACACACACCCTACCCAAATTCATAGTTCTCTTGAATTCAATGGGCGTTGGTAAAATCATTGGAAAGTTCCACCACTTGTAATCTACCAAACGATGAGAGCTTGCCCGGTAGGCATAACAAGTAGTTCTCGATTGTTGTCCTTGGCAAAAGCCTCATGAATTAAGGCCTGATCTTCTCCACCAACGCCGCCGTAGTCATCAAACAATATGATTGAGCCCTTTCGAAAACTTCCTTTGAGAGACTGCAGCGCTGCTTCTTCGGCACCAGCACTATTTAGATCCATGTGCAAAAAGCTAATGGGTTTATCCGGTAGCTTAGATAGGCTACCCGGAATTAAGCCGGGAATAATATAAATTGAGCGGTATTTTTTAAACCACATTTCCAGTTCTACTGGGTCATCAGTATACGCAAAACTAGCTGGATTATTTGAGTACGCATGAGGATCATCCAACGTCTTTTGAAAGACGTCCATCAAATGAAAATCAGGCCTAGCAGACTTATGAAAATCGTAATATTCAGCTATCCCTGTAGCCATGAATCCACGACCAGTACCGCATTCGACAAAAATAGAGTTATCAATTCCGGCCTTTAAAGCTGCACCTGCGGCCCAAATTGACGTATGTAGTCTCCAAGTTATATTTCTGACCTCGCTCTGATCCTTAAAAGATTTTATCCAACGGCTTTCAGCCGCCAAGCGCGCTTTGTGAAAACATGGTTCTTCTATGAAGGCATGTCGATTTACTGTGGTCAAATTATCGTGGTTGAACAAAGGTCGTTTAAACTTCGGATACGGAACCAAGTCCCACGTCTTCTCAGGATAAGTAAGAATATCTTTATTATTATGTTTTTTCACAGAAATTGTTTGGCCAAAAAACCAGCCAATAGTTCTGACTAAAGCGTTGAAAATATAAACCCTTATCACAATTTATCAGCCTCTAATGCTGCTTGATAACCGGTAGTATTGGTTCCTTCCAGCGGCGGGTTATAAAACACAATCTCTCTTATATAGCCCATTTTAACACCGGCTCTATAAAATCTTTGTTGTAGGTCGTAATCAACTGGGCGATCAAATGTCTTGCGCCATGAATGGCGGTTCCACTTAAAAGATCGTAAATATGACTTATATAACCAAGTTTGCATTCCACCGCATATCAAGTCAGAGCCAATATTCCATTTTTCAGGATGGACAATAAGATCCTTTCCATCTTTAACTGTTCTGTATGACGCAGAAACAAACTCAAGATTATTTTCGCGTACGGATTTTAACAACGTCTCTATATGGTTCTCATACAACAAATCATCATCACTTATGAAAACAAACCAGTGACCTTTAGCTAATTTCATGCCTTCGTTTCTCGGAACACTGCCCTGAACGAACCACTTATCTTTTATATCTTGTGGGTAAACTCCTCGCTCCGGTAGATCGTAAAAGATTATTCTTGGATCATCCAGCGCATGCAATCGCTCAGCCGTATCGTCGATACACTTGTCACCGATTATAACTAGTTCAATATTTTTATGAGTTTGTGCTAAAACTGAAGGAATAGTCCTATCTACTAAAATATTTGACCTATTGTAAGTTGCGATAATAATACTCACAAGATCATTCTCAGGTCTCCCTTTATTTTGTTGTCTTGCACGAAACAACATAAAGGGCTCAGAAATCCTAAACCAAGCACCCAAGAATGCCGAAATAATCGAATTTAGTAACATTACTCTTTTAAATTCACCACTCACCCCGACTGCCATTTACACGCAAAATTTGACCGGCTACATAAGAGGAAAGATCATTAGCCAAATAAAAGCAACAGCTCCTTGGAAGTCTTCCTCAGAGGCCATCCTACCTAAACCACCATTAGCACGAGCTATTAAAGCTCGTCTACAACTTTCAAGAACAAAGAAAGGATTAGCACCTGAGATTAAAGATAAGATTTATAAACACCAAGCAAAGTATTCAGACATTGCAATGATCTTTGATGATACTCCAGTAGAATTTGTAGGACTTGGTAAAGTTTCATTCTAAACAAACTCTAATGTAGAACGTTAATCGCAGGTAGATTTATTGATAAACATTTCGATGGTATAGCCATTGAGATTTCTATCATAAAAAGAGTAGCGGCCTCCTGTTTCTATTATTACCCATGCCTCACATCCATTTATGGTAGTTAAATGAGGTTGAACAGACCCAGATCTTTCAAGATTGATCGTTTGTAAAACTTTACCCGCCGGTAATGAAACATAGTAAGCTCTAGGATCGACCGTTCCAACTAAAAGAGATTCTCCTTTAGGATTTACTTTACCAAGCCCGCCGAATATAATTGAGCTTCCAACATTATTTCCTTTAGCATCCTTCATTTCACCAACTACTATATCTTTAATTTTCTCCCCTGAATTTAGGTTAATAACTGCTATACCGCCCCAAGGACCTTTGTTTAGCGGAAGAGCATCTCTTCCAAGTAATGACTGCCAAAATCCAGTCACTTTTAATTTCCCCTTCCTCAATTGTTCTCTGTCATATTTATCAAAATGTTGAAAAATATCAGTTAAAATTTCTTCTGAAACGCCTAAATCTTGGCCATGAATCGATGTGAATTTTGAATAATCCCGACCGTATTTATATTTCTCAGTGAGCGAATATCCGACTAAAGAAGGTATATAGCCATCGCC
>JAPYRO010000161.1 GCA_029941095.1 Dehalococcoidia bacterium | reverse complement strand
TGCGAATACAACGGCCATGTCAGTTTTATATTCAGCAGAACCTCGAAAATCTGGCGTTGGTGATACTTCTGCTCTCACAGTTTCAGCTGCTTCTCTCAAAAGAGCATCAGTAGGTTTTTTACCGTTCAATGTAGATGGAATACCCTGCGAGAGAACCGCTGTTGTATTTACTGCCCCGAGTGCCAATCTGACATCTGTTATTGTATCTCCATCTTGTACACCAAGTGCCGAGATTGAAACAGTTGCGTAATCATCTGCGGTTCTAGGAAGAAATTTTGTATATATATATTTGCTATTTGCTGGTACTTCTGGAACGCTAACTCCAATTACTACTTCTCCAGGCGCTACATTAGTTTCATAATAGTCTATAAACCAACCATCACGTATGGATTGTGTTCGGTCACCTTTTGCCGAACCAATGTGAACTTGTGCGTCCAATACGAGTAAGGATGTCGGAGGGTCTTGAGCTGGGTCACCATGAGCTACACCTCCACCAACCGTGGCTGCATTTCTTACTCTAACGGTGGCAACTTCCTTGTATGTCTCCGTCAGCAAAGGAAAATTCGCTTCTACAATATCAGAAGTGGCTACCTCTTGCTGTTTTACTTGACCTCCCAGATGTAAAGTAGAACCATCCATTCTTATATGTTCCATATCTGGGACATTTTGGACGCTCACAAGGTGGTCGACCGCAATCAAATCTTGCTTCATCATATTGATCAAACCGGTTCCGCCTGATATTAATCTACTATCTTCTCCATGTTCACCTAGAAGCGCATAAACGTCTTTTAAGCTAGTTGGAGCATGGTACTGAAAATCACGCATATCTATTCCTCGTATTTATAATGGAGTGTTATTTTCCTAGACGAATTACTTCGCCTGCTTTTTGAATTGAGTCGATGATCTTATAGTAACCGGTGCAACGACACAAGTTACCCATCATCCAATCTTTTATCTCATCTTCAGAAGGATTCGGGTTTTGTTCGAGTAAGGCTCTCGAGGCCATTATTTGACCTGGCGTGCAAATCCCGCACTGGAACCCCCCGAAATTCATAAAGGCGTCTTGAAGCGGATGTAAAGTATCGCCGTCTGCCACACCTTCAATGGTAGTTAGCTTTGCTCCGTCGGCTTGTATAGCTAGAGTTAGACAGGAAGAAGTTATACTTCCGTTCAGTTCTACTGTGCATACTCCGCATACTCCAACGCTGCAAGCTTCTTTAGTTCCAGTTAGACCTAAATCGTATCGTAGAAAATCAACTAATGTTCTACGTGCTGGGACTTCACCTGAGTAGTCCTTACCATTAACATTGACACTAACTGTATATAATGTTTGCTGTTCAGTCATTGCCACCCCCCCTGAATCAATTATTAAATAGCGCAATTGCGCGTACCTAATAGACTATACTAGTATTGTTGCTCCAACAAGGGCTAGGCCACTAATTTCATGGTTGTTTGTTGTACAAATAAATTATCAAACCAAAAGCAAGTTTTTGTGTATTTTTGTTTTTAGAATCGGCTATAATTCCATCATGATACCAAGTACTTTTATATCTAAATTCAGCCAGAATAAGAAGCATATTATTAGAGCTATTGCTTTGTTTATCTTCCTAAGATCTATTTACGGGATCCTTGTATTGGTTTTCCTATATTTACTTGGTTGGGAATTACAAGACATGAGACAATTTGAGGTCTTTGGTTTGAGGGTATATTTTTTAATTCTCCCTATAGTGTTTCTTCTTATGGGAAGGCGTTTTTATAAAATTTATAAGTGGGCTAAAAGTGAATAGGGATCTACTGATCGATTCTTTGACAAAAACTTATCAGAATATTGAACAAAGTAAATGGCAACCAACATAAATAAATCATTAAGGCGAACAGAGTTTTATTCTGGAATAAAATCTGTATCCCCTATTTTAATTGGGGTAATCCCTTTTGGTTTAATATTTGGAATTTTAGGTTTAGAAGCAGGGTTTACGTCCGTCCAGACGTTCCTAATGTCATCTATAATCTTTGCTGGAGCAAGCCAAGTTGTTTTTGTTCAATTATTTTCAGGCGGGACCTTACCAGTAATCACGATACTTTCCGTGGGTATTATAAATTTACGCCATTTTTTATATAGCGCTGCTATATCTAAGCATTTGGCTCATTTACCCATAAAATGGAAAATTCCTTTGGCGTATTTGTTAACTGACGAAGCTTTTGCAGTAACCATAAAGAGGATGAGTGGTGAAGAAAAATCGAAATTTTCTCACTATTATCTTTTAGGAAGTGGAATAACATTATGGCTTATTTGGCAAGTTTCGACGCTAATCGGAATTTTGTTGGAAAAAACGATTCCCGAAGAACTTAATCTTGGATTTGCTATTCCTCTGGTCTTTCTTGCTCTTATTGCCCCAGATGTTATCAAATATAGAAGTCATGCCATATGTGCTTTGAGTGCCGGAACGTTTGCAATCATATTTCATAATTTACCATTAAATCTTTGGATAATTTTATCTGCAATTATTGGTTTACTTGTAGGAGCGATAATCAATAAAATTGATAGGCCTAAGAAAGCGACAATTCGATGATTTGGGCTGCTATTATCATATCTGGCTTTGCGACATTTTTAATACGATTTAGCGCTATATTCCAAGTTAAAAATTCTGATGTTCCTGAGTGGTTAGAAAACATTCTTAGATATGTTCCAACTTCTGTTTTTGCAGCGTTAATCTTTCCAGAAATCCTATTTAACGATGCGGATGCGATCCAATTTTTAGGGAACCCCAAGATTTTGGCTGCCTTTGCGGCGTTGCTAGTTACCGTAATAACGAGAAATATCGCTATCACTATAACTACAGGTATGGTGGTTCTTTGGATTCTGACTCTTTAAAACCATCAAATGTCAGGATAATTTTTTACCGTTTAGTAAGACGCCAATCAGGGTTGAGCTGACCATATATGTAGCGGAGACCTGTCCAAGTATTGAGGTCCCACTGATCGCT
>JAPYRO010000160.1 GCA_029941095.1 Dehalococcoidia bacterium | reverse complement strand
GTTGACTCATATCCCAACTGGAATAGTTGTTACTTGCCAGAAGGAGAGATCTCAGCTTCAGAATCGACTGCAAGCTTTCGCAATATTGAGAGCAAGAATTGTTGAAGTTGAGACTCAAAAGAAAGAGAAAGAGTTGGCTAACACTAGGAGATCTCAAGTAGGAACAGGAGAAAGGTCTGAGAAAATCAGAACCTATAATTTCCCACAGAATCGAGTAACTGATCATAGAATTAATTTAAGTCTTCATAACTTGGATCGATTGTTAGAAGGGGAACTTACGTCGCTTGTCGAGTCGTTGGATAGAGCTGTTCAACAAGATATGCTTTCTTATCAAGGCAAACAAACAGGCTAACGAATGGAAAACAATGCGAAGGTGCTTCTTAAGTGGGCTCGCGATCTCCTGAAATCAAATGGTGTCGAAGATGTTACCTTTGAATCGAGAGTATTATTAGCTCATTCAATGGGGATAAGCGTAGAAGTAACATTTTTAATTGACGACCCGATCACTCAAGAAATAGCGAATGATTATCAATCAATGGTGTACAGGCGAGCTAAAGGCGAGCCAACTGCATACATCATCGGGTACAAGGAGTTTTTCGGAGAAATTTTCAAAGTAGATCCGCGAGTGTTGATTCCGAGGCCTGAGACAGAACTTCTTGTTGAAAAAACTGCTAAATATTTAAATGATCAGTCAATAGAAAAACAAGAAGTTATGAAGATTGTTGACGTAGGGACTGGTTCTGGATGCATAGCTATATCATTGGCCAAATTGTTTCCTAGTATTAAGCTAATGGCTACTGATATATCAGCTGAATCCCTTGAATTAGCAAAATCTAATGCCCAAAACCATTCTGTCATTGACCAGTTGGAATTTTACGAAAATGACCTCCTTACAAACTTAGAAGGCCCTTTTGATATCGTTGTATCGAATCCTCCTTATATTGATTCGAATTCTATAAAAGCAGTGCAACGTGAGATTAGAAATCATGAGCCCATAATTGCCTTGGATGGAGGGCTCTCTGGTACAGAAACCTTGTCCAGGCTAATAATTCAGGCTAAAGAAAGATTATCTGATGACGGATTATTGGTTATTGAGATAGGATTTGGGCAAAAAGAAGATGTTTTGTTTTTGTGTAAAAAGATTTTTTCATCTAATTCAGAAGTGAAATTAGAAATAGATTTGGCCGGAATTCCAAGAGTCTTATTAGTAAAAAATAATGAATAGTGGTTACATATTAAATAGTAGTCTAATATATTTTAAACGACGGTTTGGGGAATCGTCTAATGGTAGGACAGCAGACTCTGAATCTGCCGGTCGTGGTTCGAATCCACGTTCCCCAGCCAATAATTTTGAGATTACTTGTTAGTTGAAGGATAATAAAGCTTGAGCATAGGGCAATTGATTGATTATCACATTGTTGTGGTGAAATAGGAGGGTTGTTGTCCAATAAAATTGGTGAACTAGATGAGTTATTTGTTAATACGATCCGCTTCTTGTCAATTGAACAAGTAGAGTCGGCTCGTTCTGGGCATCCAGGGGCTCCTATGGGTCTTGCTGCCGCCGCGTTTGCTTTATGGCATCGAGTTATGCGACATAATCCCGACGACCCTAACTGGATAAACCGTGATAGATTTGTTTTGTCGGCCGGACATGCGTCTGCTCTACTTTATTCACTACTTCATCTATTCGGGTATGAAATTTCCATTGACGACTTAAAACAATTTAGGCAGTGGGGTAGTGTCACACCAGGACATCCAGAACGGAATTTGGACAGAGGCATTGAAACTACCACGGGACCACTTGGACAGGGATTTGCGAACGCAGTTGGAATGGCAATGAGCGAAAATTGGCTGGCAGCTAAATATAATGAGCCTTCTCATACTATTATCGACCATAACACGTATGTAATCGCATCGGATGGCGATATGCAAGAGGGTATCACGGGTGAAGCCGCATCCTTGGCAGGCACATTAGGCTTGGGAAAACTAATCGTTTTATATGATAGTAACCAGATTTCTATCGAAGGCGATATTAATTTAGCATTTACCGAGAATGTTGGTGATAGATTTAGATCTTATGGCTGGGATGTTCTTGGCCCTGTAAATGGAATGAATGTTGATGATGTTACAGAAGTACTCCTTTTAGCAAGAGAAAAATCAGATCGCCCTACCTTAATAATTTGTGACACAGAAATTGGCTACGGTAGCCCTAACAAAAGAGGTAAAGCTTCTGCTCATGGAGAGCCACTGGGCAAGGAAGAATTAGAGAGAACTAAAATAGAGTTAGGATGGGAACACGGTTCTTTTGAGGTTCCAGAAGCTGTACTGGGTCATGCTGAAATTGCCTCTACTAGAGGGAAACTTTTGCAGCAAGAGTGGGTGGAACTTTATGAAAGCTACAAAGTGTCTTTTGTTGAAAAATTCACAGAATTTGAAAGTACCCTCAGCGGTGGGATTCCAAAGGACCTATCACAAATTTTACTTAAAGAGTACGAACCTGGTGTAGATCCTACAGCAACGAGAACAGCATCTGGTGATGTAATGAATATCATTTCTTCCATCATGCCTTCGTTTCTAGGAGGTTCAGCAGACCTCGCCCCTTCTACAAAAACCACTTTAACTCACAAGGAAGATATTACCAAAGAGAATCCTGGAGGGAATAATATCCATTTCGGGGTGAGGGAACACGCAATGGGTGCAGTCGCAAATGGTATGGCTTTGCATGGTGGAGTTATCCCATATACCGCGACTTTCCTTACCTTTTACGATTATATGAGGCCGGCGGTGCGGCTAGGTGCCTTAATGGGCCTACACGTAATTTATATATTTTCACATGATTCTATTGGTTTGGGTGAAGATGGTCCAACCCATCAACCAATAGAGCATATTGTTGGTATGAGGGCAGTTCCAAATTTAACTGTCATAAGGCCTGCTGATTCTCTTGAAACAATGCAGGCTTGGGATTACGCCATCAATGAATCAGGACGACCAACAGCTTTAATA
>JAPYRO010000159.1 GCA_029941095.1 Dehalococcoidia bacterium | reverse complement strand
ATTCAATCCAAGGTTGTCATCCTTTACAGAAGAAATGAGATCAATACGGTCAGCCTCTAATTCTAAATCACAGACAATACATTTCGTTGAAATAGACCAGCGCTCAGTGAGATCGCTAGCAAAATCTGTCATATTAGCTCCTGGTTTATCCACAAGCAGAAGATCTGCTCCTAGCTCCCCTAGCGTATCCGCTATTGTCCTACCTAAACCACCACTAGCACCAGTTATTAAAGCTCGTCTACCCTTTAAAGACATTAATTCTTTAAGCCTAGTCATAAATTATCTTTTTTTTGCATCAAAAAATTGGCGAATTCAAAATCAGTAATTGTATCTATATCTATAGCCCTCTCTAGAGGAATTTGTACGGCACGAACTCTTCCAGAAAAATGCCCATTATTCTCCATAACAAAACTTGAGTTAGCTACATAAGCGACAGTTGCCATATCATATATGACTGGCGCATCTTGACGTCGAAAAACTGTAACAGCGGGTTTGTTGACTAATTCAAATAAACCGTCACTAGAAGACTTAACCATATTAAACCAAGGGTTACGATGCGCGTCAGTCACTGTAATAATAATATCAGCTCCCCCTTTTAAATACTCATCAATACATTTTTCAATGTCCTCAGGCTTTCGTAATGGGGACGTTGTTGGTATTGATACCATGACATCAGGAAGCTGCCCTTCATCCAAACTTAAATAATTTAAAGCATGCTGCCAAGCAAACCATTCAGAACTGTCATCCATTGAAATATTTTCAGGTCGGATGAAAGGAACTTCAGCTCCAAAAGACTTAGCTACACTTGCTATCTCTTCAGAATCGGTAGAGACAATTAACCGTCGAATCCGTGGAACAGCTCTCGCATGCTCTATAGCCCATCCAATCAATGGTTTGCCATTCAAAATCTTAATATTTTTTCCAGGAAGACCCTTAGAACCACCCCTAGCAAAAATAAACCCAACCACATCTACTGTCATTTCAGTGAATATCACTATCAATAGTGAATCGGGAACCCAAACAATCTGATGATTTTCTGGCGGCATCAATTACTTTTAACACGGCCAAACCGTCCTCGATGGACACCGACGGCAAGGCGTCTTTATTTAGGCAATCTATGAAGTGCTCCCACTCAAAACGGTAACTTTCTTCAATATTTTCTGATTGGTCACTTACCGCGCTCCAATTTGCAGCTAATATGTCCCATTTTTCAACTATTCCCAATCGCCCATTCCAGCGCAAGCTACCAGACTCTCCTATCGCAACACATAGTCGCTGAGCATCACGCCTTACAAAATCAAGATTCAAACTGCAAACTACAGTCTGCTCACTTCCAATACCTAAAATCAAATGTGCTGTGTCCTCAACATCAATTTCTAAGTCACTCTGCCGGCCTAGCCATGCATTTACCCAGCTCACTTCTCCAAATATCCAGCGTAAGTAATCTAATTCATGACTCAACTCCAACAGTACTCCTCCGCCTAATTCACTTCGAGCAGAGACCCCCTCCCTATAGTCAACCCCATCCCTCCACGAAGGAAGATGGTGCCCAACGTCACATCTAACAGAGAGTATTTTTCCTATCTCACCGGATTTAATAAGTTTGCGGAAGCGCTGTAACGATGGAAGAAAACGGAGATTGTAACCTAATAAAACGTGATTATTCTTTGCCTGAGATCGCTCTAACAAAACATTTACGTTGATGGTACTTATTGATAAAGGCTTTTCTATCAGCAAATGACATCCAATTTCTGTTAATGCAATTGCTATAGAAAGATGGAAAGGAGCTGGATTTGCAATAATCGCAGCCTGAGGCTTAAATAAACAAGCATCCTCTATATTAAATAAAAATCCATCCGCTAGATCAGGGATTTCTTTATGAACTTTATGCCTCAGAATACGAATATCAGCTTTAGGTAACAATGTACGTGCTAGACGGAGATGCCTCTTTCCTATGCTACCCAGTCCAACTATTAGGAGTCGCTCAATCATCTTTACGCCATATCAAGCTACGATTTTAACTACATTTAATCGAAAACGGGCCAAATAGCTAAACTGAATCCATCTTTTACTAAGAGTTCCCGAGCTCGCTGTAATCCGTCACCAATAAAATTAAATAAGTTAGCTGTAGCCACTGCATCTACCCGCAAATCTGAAAGCCCTGAAGCCAGATGAACGGCATTGCCTACGCCGCCCGCAAGGATAATTGGGATGTTACAAGTCTTTGGGATCAATTCGAGTATGTTTAAATCATAGCCTTGACCTGTGCCATCCCTATCAATAGAATTTAAATATAATTCACCGATCGATTCGTTTGTTAACCTAGCTAGAATATCTTTTGCAGAGTTACTTACTGTCCGCGTTCCTGACTCTGTAATGACGGAATATTCATTCTCACTAGTTTTAACGAGGTCAATAGATCCGATTAAACATTGCTGACCAAACTCTTCTGCAAGATTTTCAACCAGGTCGTCTTCCTCAAAGAGAGCTGTATTTAAGACAATTTTGTCCGCTCCGGATTGCAATAATATTCGAGCATCTTGAACACTTTTTACTCCTCCACCAGCAGAAATTGGTAGAAAACATCCAGATGTGAGTTTCTTCAACACTTCACAGAAAATTGATATATCCCGTTTCTCTCTTGTGATATCTAACACTATTAGCTCATCTATAAAACAAGAAATCTGCGCAAAATCATAATTATTTTCCAACCATCCAATATCACCGACACGCTGTGTACG
The DNA here is from genome assembly GCA_029941095.1 of Dehalococcoidia bacterium. GTDB lineage: Bacteria > Chloroflexota > Dehalococcoidia > UBA6926 > UBA6926 > UBA6926. Next base: position 275 of record JAPYRO010000159.1, on the reverse strand, counting down.
AAAATTACGACTCAACATAAACGAGCCAGAATCATATAACAAAGTAAAAATAAGACGCTTTTTTAGCATCATTTAGGCTGACAGAAAATTAGTTAAAAGTTTTAGCCCATTACTCTGGCTTTTTTCAGGATGGAATTGAGTAGCAAATATATTTTCATGCTCGTACGCTGCCAGAAATTTAATCCCATAATCGCACACACTTTTTTCCCCGTGAAAATCACCTTTCAACATGCGATAAGAATGCACAAAATAAAAATCAGAGCCAGGCTCTAAAC
>JAPYRO010000158.1 GCA_029941095.1 Dehalococcoidia bacterium | reverse complement strand
AACTTGTAGAGGGTGATTAACCATTTATCATTTCCTTTTAGCCCAGACACGAGTGAGTAAGTTTAAACCCAACTGCTACCCCATTTTACATAATGGCCTTCGAAGATTTACTGCAAGATGAAGTAATCCAAAAGTATCTCCATGAGTTGGTTGGGGACCGCGGAATGCCTGTGGCAGCGGCCCCGCCCGAGGGCGAAGTCACCGACGAAGAACTTGCTCAAAAACTAGGCTTGGAATTAAACAATGTCAGACGTGCCTTATTCATTTTATACGAAAACGAGCTAGCTAGCTATCGACGTGTCCGGGATGAAGATTCTGGCTGGTTAACTTATCTTTGGACCTTCAATTATGACCACATCCAAATAAATCTTTTAGAGGCTATGTCTTCCCTCTCCCAATATCTCTCTAAACGTCATGATTTCGAACTCCACAATGAATTTTACCTATGCGAAACTTGCGCTCTTCGATTCAATTTCGAAGATGCTCTCGACCAAAGTTTTGTTTGCCCAACTTGTAATTCCAAATTGAGCATTATGGATAATTCTAAACTTCTCAACTCAATGAAAAACCGCCTTGATAACCTCCAAGATCAGATTGAGATAGTGTCAATGAACTTATAATGGTCATTTTGGCAACCAAAATTTATGTTAAAGGGAATGCAAGAAACAGGGCAATTCGCTCTCTCGATTCTATAATCTTTAATGATATAGGCCAACTTGATGTGACCTATGATCTTTCACTTACCCCTCAAAACTTTCCAGAAATAACTGTGGACGGTGAAGATGAAATGGCTGCTAATAATATTTTAATTGAGACTTGGGGGGAAATCTTGCCCCCCACACAAAATGGTTCTGAATATATCGGAACTTTATCTTCTTGGGACGACCGGGGTTTCTTACTTGATTCTTTCGAACCAGTCCGCATCCCTACAAATAATTTGGGACTCGGGCCGGGAACGCCTGCTCAAATTAGACAGCGTTTTGGACTGGTTCAGCACATGCCTCTCGCTTTCGTTCAAGGAAATCTAGCTTCCCTGTCCAAGAAAGAATTAGACAGATTATATGGTTGGAGACGGGGACTCGGACGTGTAAATGTAAATAGTGCCACAAAAAGTGAGGTTAGAGCCACAGTAAACAAATCTGGTCATGCAAAAGATATTGTTTCTGTCGAGAGAGTTGGACTTCTAGAACAAAGTATTATTTGTTCTGCAGGAACTGATCCTCCTGGCATTCTAGCAGCAATAGGCCCCTATCTCCCTTCTGAAATGAAGTGTGTCATTCCATTATAGCGTGCCTTATGACCTCTCGATCATTTACCACTGTTCTCCTATTATTCTTAGTTCTTTGTGCGGGGTGCCAAACAATTTCTCTAACAGGATCTGGACCTTCTCCATCAGATCCCCTCGCCTACGATTCTCTATGGAAATCTAGTGAAAATGCTATCTTTCATCTAGAAAAAAACCAATATAAAGCTGTATATCATATTGAAAATGAATCAAAAATAGAGTTATATCGGATTCACCGCATCAATACAAAAAAACCCCTTGATCTAACTAATGTCCAGTTCAGATATCCTAACGGGACTATAATCTTTGAAGATAAGCTTTCAATAGAACGAAGCCGATTTTCAACTTCAATAATTCTACCTAGTAGCTCGGGAAAAATTGGATTTACTTCTTCACGATCTGGAAAATCGTTTCAAGCACCTGTAATTGTCACTGGAAACTATACTGCTATTCTGCCCAACAATTCTGATGTTAGTATTTCACTTCTTAGCAAAGTTAGTCCTTCTAACTATACAACTACACTTCCCTCAAATCAACTGTATCTACACTGGAACGATCCGCCTAGTGACGCCCTTTATGTTCAATATTATCTAGTCCGAGATTCGCAACTATTGGCGGCATTATTGGTCTTCTGCGGGACATCTCTAATTCTATACTCCTTATTCTTTTTTCTGCAAATGAAACGTATAGCTAAAAACAAGTTTGAAGCGGACCCTCCTCTATAATAACCCATCCTTATTTAGGCCATCCCGATTAACTAGCACTATGAGTATAGCCATCCTAACTATTGGAGATGAGTTACTTTCTGGCGATACTGTAAATACAAACGCAACTTGGATTTGCGCCCAACTCACCAGTTGTGGTGCATCGGCAGGAAGAATTCTCGTCGTCCCCGACATCATAGATGAAATCGTCTCATCCATCCACGAGTGTCAATTAAAGTATGAGGCAATAATCATCACAGGAGGTTTGGGCCCCACCCATGATGATATAACTCTTGAAGGCGTTTCGAAAGCAGTGGATCAACCTCTAGAACCTCATGAAGAAGTTATAAGTTGGCTCAAAAAACACCCTAGGTATAAGGATAGAAAGTTATCCCCTGGGACTGCAGATTTACCACGCGGATCTGTAATGATTCCAAACACCGTTGGAGTTGCTCCTGGTGCAATCGTAACCACCTCGAACAACATTCTTCTATATATTCTCCCCGGTGTACCTTCTGAAATGAAAGCTATGTTCGAACAAATATCTCCCAATTTCAGTGGCCCAATCAAAACACGAGTTTTTGTATTCACCCCGACTGGGGAAAGTAGATTGGTCAAACATTTTGAATATTTATTAGCTAATTTTGATGTTACGATCGGTAGCTATCCTCAAAAAGGCGGGGTTAAAATAAGGATAGAAGGCATTGATCCAATTCACGTTAAACAAGCTGTATCGTGGCTCAAAGATCAAGTTCCTCTTTCTGAGTAGATTTTTGTCTATTCGTATCCGATGTACGTTATATGCGGATTGGATTTTTAATCAACCCCATTGCTGGAATGGGTGGTAAAGTGGGATTAAAGGGAACTGATAATGTCGTTCAAAAAGCCATCGACATGGGCGCGGAACCTAGTTCCCCTGGTAGGGCATTGGCTGCTCTATTATCTATATCTCCCACTATTATTTCGGAATTATTAGTTTATGGGTCTAACATGGGCGAAGAAATAGCACTTAAAGCCGGATTTAAACCCATCGTAGTCGGATATCC
>JAPYRO010000157.1 GCA_029941095.1 Dehalococcoidia bacterium | reverse complement strand
GCTATTTTCTTCATTCATTTCTACTTTGTAATCATGAAAGGTAATAGTAATATTAGGAGTAATTGCACATCTGCTTCCAATACCTGAAGGCACATCTGCTGAGATAATGTTCTCAAAAGAATTCATAACCTCAATATATTTGTCAAGGGGTGGACGTGGTTCTCCTTTGATACCTGAACCTAGTAAACAATCGACCAGAAGATCTGCTTTACCTTTGTATTCTTCCAATTCCAAGATGTTTTTTGTCATTAATCCTAATTCAAGAAATTTTTTCTTTGCAATAAGCGAGGTAGGTGTAGATGACTGAAAAATAGTTACATCAAATCCTTTTCCAAGTAAAATGGATGAAGCCACATACCCATCACCCCCATTATTCCCATTACCACAGACAAAAACTATCCTTGTATTGTTCTTATAATTCTTATAGATGTAATCTGCAATCCCCGTTCCAGCATTATCCATCAATTCTGATAAATCGACATCATAATACAAAGCGTTCTGATCTAATATCTGAAATTCAACTAATTTTCTCATAATATTGTGAGTTCATAGATAAATAGGATGAAGAATCCAAATAGAATACTTCCACTGAGCCTACCAAAAGGTACACGGATTAATCCTATGGTTGCTACAGTAATAAGGATCAATAAAGGTAGAGTAACATCTAAGACCCATTGTTCAACTTTAATCGCATTAATCATCGCTAAAACTCCCATCACCAGGAAGATATTTGCAATATTAGATCCAATAACGTTACCTATAGCAATTTCCTTATGGCCCATGCGAGCCGCAGATACCGTTCCAGCAAGTTCTGGGAGGCTAGTCCCTATAGCCACAACACTCAAGCCTATTACAATTTCTGAAACCCCTAACTGTGAAGCTATCTCTACAGCTGAATTGACAGTAATCTGGGCTCCAATGAGCATACTGGTTAACCCTCCAACAAGAAAAGGATAAGATGTATTTGTTTCAGATTCACTCCATTCTGGTTTCTTACTGGAACGGAAATATAGGGAAACTAAATACAGCAAATACAAAATAAAGAAAAGCAATCCCTCCGAGAAAGATATTAAATTATCCTGAGCAAAAAAGACAAGAAGCAAAGCTGCGATCAGCATGATGTAACTATCCCTATTTACATTATCATCAGGTTCTATGTTACTACGCAAGGTGTAATGAAATATGAAACTGGCACTTGCTAAAACAAGTCCAAGGTTGGAGATATTGGATCCTACTATATTTCCAAGGGCTAAATCATTATGATTTTGAAATGAGGATATTACAGATACCAGTAACTCGGGGAGGCTGGTACCGAAGGCTACAATTGTGACTCCGACGACATGAGGTGATATTCCTTTATCTTCTGCAAAAACTGCAGAATTTTCTATGAAGTAATCAGCTCCCTTAGTCAAAAGAACAAAACCAATTATTAAAATTACAGAAGCGATTATCAGGCTCAACGTATTATCTCCATATTTTCGATTCTCTTCTTAATCAATGCTTCTTTTGCAATATCGTGTCTCACATATAGATTATCTCCAGAAATAAAGTTCAAACCAGATTCACATTTTTCCTCGGCTTTTGTAATGGTAGATGAACTAGAGACTAAAGCGGCTGCTCTGGAACTAGTTGTAGTTATCTGCCCATCAATCTGGTTTACGGCTGCATAATACAAACTAGCTGTTTGAGCATAATTAGAATTTACAATTAGCGTGGCATCCTTTCTAGGATTGCTACCATATCCTTCAGGAACAATATACTTGCAAACTGAGGATTCATTCCTAAAGGTCACAGTACCTAAATTACCTTGGGTAATATTATAACATATTTCAGAAAAATCACTATCCAGTAACGTGAGTAAATTCATGGCCTCAGGATCTCCAAATCTAGCATTATACTCTATTAATTTGATACCATGGCCAGTTATCATAAAACCACCATACAATATTCCCTTGTAACCTTGCCCGGTTTCATCAATTAACGCATGAAACACTCTTTCGTTAATTTCCCGAGCATCAGATATGTCTTGCTCTGTAAGAAATGGAAGTGAGTGATTGCTATCTGAGTAACTCCCCATCCCTCCAGTGTTAGGACCAATATCACCTTCGTATGCTCTTTTATGATCCTGGACTGCAGGCATATGGGCCAATTTCCGGCCGTCACAAAAACTCATCAAGGAGAATTCTTCACCAAATATTTTTTCTTCAATAATATAGGTCCCAGAACCATCGACTAGTTGCTTGCAATAAACCAGTGCTTCCTCTTTTGAATGCAGATGTTCCCCCGCCACTTTAACTCCCTTGCCACCCATCAGGCCGTCAAATTTTATGACATAATCTCCCCCTAAATCATCAATAAATTCACTAGCCCCATTCATAGTCTTGAAACGCCGAAAGCGAGGAGAAACATCAATTCTGTATCTTTCTAATAAGTCTCTAGTAAATCCTTTACTTGTCTCAATCTGAGCAAGCTCTCTGGTTGGACCCACCACCGGAATATCATGTTTCCAGAACATATCTGCCATTCCATTTGCTAAAGGATCTTCAGGACCTATTACTACACAATGAACCGAGCTTGCTTTTGCAAAATCTAGAATAGAAGTCTGTGAATCTCGTGAATTATAAGTAGTGACACTATGACAGCCTGCAGATAATTCCAATAATCCAGGATTGAGGTTAGTCAACACACTATATACTGTAGAACCAGATTCGGATAATTTTTCAGCTATTATATGCTCTCTAGCTCCACTCCCAATGACCAAGAAATTCATTAATTCACCAAGTCAGATATTAGGATTAGGGATTTGTACTCCAAATTGAGGGGGGCCATGCTTTCAGCAGCACCTTCCTCTCGATCTACTACCACCAGTACCATCAAAACTTCAGCACCTTCATCGGTTAGCCTTTTGATAGATTCTATATTAGAACCTCCAGTAGTGGCCACGTCATCTACCAGAACTGCTCGACCTTTACTTGGTCCTTCAATCCCTGTACTGGTGCCATGCTCTCGAGCTGATTTTCTAATCATGGAATATGGAATCCCAGTTTCTAATGAAAGTGCAGCTGCCAAGGGTACGG
>JAPYRO010000156.1 GCA_029941095.1 Dehalococcoidia bacterium | reverse complement strand
ATACAGAACAATTGTCCAGTGATGTAAGAGGAATTCTCGGAGCAAAGAAACCCGACCAGACTTGCTACTTCTTCTGGTTTTCCTGATCTTCCCATGGGGATTCTATCCAAGATAGTAGTTTTTAGATTTTCTGGAAGACCCTGTGTTATATCTGTGTTTATAAATCCTGGCGCTACTATATTCATCGTTATGTTTCTAGACGCAAATTCTTGCGCAGCACTTTTGGTTAGACCCGACAATCCTGATTTTGCAGCAGCGTAATTTGTTTGCCCGGCACTACCTCCTAAAGCAACGACCGAGGAAATGTTAACTATACGTCCCCATCTTTTTTTCAACATTGTTTTCACAGCTCTTTTGGTGCACAGAAAAGGCCCTTTGAGGTCTACGTTAATCACTTCATCCCATTGCTCTTCTGTCATTCTAAGTAAAAGTCGATCATTAACGATTCCTGCGTTATTTACTAGGATATCTATGTTGTCAAAATTAGATTCTGCAGATTCAAACATTTGATCAACTTCTTTTGATATTGAAGTATCGGCTTTATATATTGCGGTCTTTACACCTAGTTCCTTGCACTGTTCCATAACCTCTTTTGCCAAAATTTCGTTTGAATTATAGTTGATTAAAACGTTTGCACCCATATTAGCTAATTGGAACGCTATAGCTTTTCCAATTCCCCTGCTTGCTCCCGTTACTAGTGCAGTTTTACCATTTAATTCTTTAGCCACTGTTTAAATTCCTTTTCCAGATTCGCGAATTTAATACTGGATGCATGATTAATTTCTCTTTTGGTTAAGTACGCTTTAATTCCTCTTCAATTGCTTTAATGATGTGTTTCTCATGAAAATCTTTCGCTGTTTTTATAACACCTCGTACCATGTCTGCTTTGGCTCTCCCATGGCCTACTACCGACACACCTTTCACCCCTAAGATCGGCGCCCCCGATGAGCTGTCAGGAATAGTAATCTTATTGAATACATCCTTTGAAATAATTGATGCTTCATCTTTAGTCAGTTTACCGGATAATGTTGTTACTAAGTCTCTTCTAATTATTTCGGCGAGTCCTTCGCTAAACTTTAACAAAACATTTCCCACAAAACCGTCACATAAAACAATATTAGCTTTACCTGCAACCATTTCGTGAGCTTCAATATTACCTATGAAATTAAAGTTGCTATTTGTAAGGTTTTCGTAAGCTTCTTTGGCTTGTTTTGATCCTTTTGTTGGTTCCACTCCAATATTAAGAAGCCCCACTGTTGGATTGTTGATTCCTACGTATGATCTGGATAAGGCTGTACCAATAGCAGCAAAATTAAGGTATTGAGATGGCCTTGCGTCTACATTGACCCCCACATCTAGGCAGAGCATATTTGGTGCATAGCCTAAAAAAGGCCCTCCTAGTACTGGTCTATCAACGCCCTCGATCATACCTAGCCCGAAGAATGAACTTGCCATTAAGGCCCCTGTGGATCCCATACTCACCGCCGCGTGAGCCTTTCCTTTTTGAACTAAACCAACGGTGACCGCGACAGATGCCTTAGGATTTTTTTTCAAGGCTATGGCGGGTTGATCAGATTCTTCTATAACTCCTGAGGATGGTACAACGTGTATATTTGCTCCATCAGTGTCGTATTGATTTAATGTCCTATTGACTATTTCTGGTTCGCCAACCAAAATTATGGACACTTGGTCGGATTTTGAAGCCTCGACTGCTCCTTTTACAATTTCATCAGGAGCGTTATCACCCCCCATTGCGTCTACTGCAATTATTGTAGAAGGATTACCTTGACTAGTTGTATCTTCCAAAATGTTGCCTTCCCATACATTAATGTGATATTCGATCAGTAATTACGACTTCTGCTGTTGCAGAAGAAATGAACTCTCCTCGTTGATTATGACATTGTAATGAGTATTTGGAAGAGGTGGTAACTACGGAATCTGTTGCCATCTCTTTTTGTCGTTTTAGTTCGCCGGATATAGATAAAGTATCTCCTGGTTTTGCGGGATTTCTAAATTTGACTTTAATTCTACCGGTTTGTGACCAATCGGAGCCATGTATTCTATCCATAAAATCGGAAAAGTAACCAACTATCATCATACCGTGTGCAATAGTACCTTTGAACTGACTCTTTTCAGCGAACGAACTATCTACGTGAATAGGGTTTTTATCTCCAGATACTTCAGCGTAGTCATTAATAAGTTTTTGATTTATCTTTCGAACAAGAGTTGTTAAATTATCCATCAGTTGACTCCTTAGGAATAACTAACACAGATGTCGTTTCTAGAACACTATTGTTGGTGGCTGTTTTTGTTATATTGAATACCAGCGAAACTAAAATATAATCAGATTTCACTGATTTATTTTTTATGGCCACTTCGATATTTATCTCTTCCTCAATTTCAAGTTCACCTGCAGATATGATTTCTTCGGACATATGTACTGAGCCTGGTGGAAGGTGAATATTAGATAAGAGTTCCCCGATGGTAAACGATGCCAATGCCCCCGGTGGAACTATAAGCGCCCCTGTTTTGGATAAACGCCTATTAGATTCCATTACGCTCATATAATTTTCGATGAGGTCTTTTGAAATAAATGTTTTGATTTTAGGAAAACAGTATCCTTCATCTATATTTTCAAGATAGACTTTTGTAGATCTGCTCAATCATTCCACCTCTGACTATATTAGAGTAACCTAATTTAGGTGTATAAAATAAAATATAGCACTTTTTAACCAATAGTGATTGGAGAGTGGACTGGATAACCATACTGGTTAGTCTAGTAAATCTGTTATTGAGCTTGCAAATTATATTATGGGGCAATTATCATCAAGCGAATATGAATTATTAGGAGGAAAAACGTGCCGTCAAGAGTTGTTGTTACAGGAATTGGGATGGTTACTCCACTCGGGAATGATAAAGGAAGTACATGGGACGCGCTGATCGCTGGTGATTCTGGGGCCGGACCCGTCACGCTCTTTGATCCAGAACCTTTTTTAACAAAGATTGCTTGTGAGGTAAAAAACTTTGATCCTCTAACCGTTATGGATCGGAAAGAAGCACGTCAAACCGATCGATATATACAATTTGCG
>JAPYRO010000155.1 GCA_029941095.1 Dehalococcoidia bacterium | reverse complement strand
CCACCAAACTATTTCTCGGTTGAATGAAGTGGCTTCAGGTTTGACGGAAGAAGAGCGGGTCACGGAAGTGGGGTTTGTTATTAATTGCCGCATTGCTCTGCGATTGGCTCAAGCTTTTAAAACCAAAGTGAGCATTGAATTGCACCCATCAATGTCAAGAAATATTGGGCGGACGCTAGATTATGCTCGACGCTACTACCGCATATGTCCGGAATATTTTATTATCAAGATTCCTTTGACGCCCGAAGGGTATCTGTCTGTTAGGACTCTACGCAAAGAGGGAATGCCGATCAATTTTACTCTTGGTTTTTCAGCCCGCCAAAACTATCTTGCAGCTCGGTTATCAAATCCTGACTTTGTAAATGTATTTTTAGGGAGGCTTAATCAGGTGGTTACTGAAAACTCGGTAGGTGGAGGTGAGTTGGTTGGTGAGAAAGTGACACTGGCGACGCAAGAAGCTCTTCTTGACGCTCGAAAGCAATACTCAGAAATCAGCACAAGACTTATCGGAGCTAGCATAAGGAGCGGGGAACAGGTTGCTTTTCTTGCCGGGCTGGATGTTATGACCATTCCTCCTACTGCTATGGAGGAGTTTCTGGAAATGAAACATCTTGTCGGTTCCATAAAAAGTAATATCGGAAAAGATATTCAACCGGGGATTGACTTCAGCCATCCTCAGGGGTTTCGGTTTTCCAAATTGTGGGAAGTACCCGATACGTTCGTTCAGTTTGTAAATGAGCTTCTTGCCAATACTAATTTGGATTGCATGTCTGGAGAGAAGATGGAGTTGTTTTGCCGAGAGCGAAATGTTGACTTGTTTTACCCTTTTTCACCCGCACAACTTAAGAAAATACTCGATCTAGGGAAAATACCGGTACTGGACGAGTGGTCGCAGGAAATTGCCCTGGATGACCTTATGACCCAGTCTGCTTTACAATCTTTTTCTAAAGATCAAGCTGAATTGGATGATAGAATTAGATCCTTCTTGTGATGCTTAGGTGGCTTCAGAAATAATTTTCTTAATATTATAAGATTAGGTTTAGAGAGAAGCACCTTTACTCGGGGTAAACCTCCGATAGGGATGTTGCGATTTTCGTTCAATTGCTACTTTGTTGAAATGTGTATCGCTTGAAGTAACGGTTGGTTATGTTTTTAATTCGAAAGTTTTTATGATTTGGTTTTGCGTTGCAGCATCTTCAATAAAATAGAGCGGACTTATGATAAAAGTAAATAAAATAGTACTAGCATATTCCGGAGGGTTGGACACTTCGGTGATTATCAAGTGGCTCAAAGAGAAATACGATGCCGAAATTGTTGCGTTTGCTGCTGACCTTGGTCAAGGGCAGGAACTTGATTTTGTCCGCGAAAAAGCTCTCGCAACGGGTGCAAGTGAAGTTTACATTGAAGACTTGAAAGAAGAGTTTGTTGGCGACTTTGTGTTTCCTATGCTTCGCGGCAACGCTTTTTATGAGGGGAATTACCTGCTAGGTACTTCAATCGCTCGTCCATTAATCGCCAAGGAACAAATCCGCATCGCAAAGAAATGTGGAGCTGATGGTGTTTCCCATGGTGCAACAGGAAAAGGAAACGATCAGGTTCGATTTGAATTGGCATACACCGACTTGAATCCTGACATTAAAATCATTGCACCGTGGCGGGAATGGGACTTGACCTCTAGGAGCGCTCTTATCGATTATGCCAGGGATCACGGGATACCGATTCCAGTGAGTAAAGACAAGCCTTACAGCATGGATCGTAATTTATTTCATGTTAGTTATGAGGGAGGGGATCTTGAAGATCCTTGGGTTGCGCCCAATGAAGATATGTTCATGCTAAGCGTCTCCCCTGAGTTTGCTCCGGATAAAGCAACGATGGTAGAGGTCGATTATGAAGAAGGAAACCCCGTCGCAGTAAACGGTGAGCGAATGAGTCCAGCAACCCTACTTGCTAAGTTGAATGAATTAGGCGGTAAGAATGGTATTGGACGAGTTGACATAGTAGAAAATAGGTTTGTAGGTATGAAGTCTCGTGGCGTTTATGAAACTCCCGGAGGTACAATTCTACATGCTGCTCATCGTGCAATTGAATCGATTACCATGGACCGAGAGGTTATGTTTTTACGTGACTCATTAATTTCTTCCTATGCCAAGATGATTTACAATGGGTTCTGGTATTCTCCGGAACGAGTTCTCCTTCAAAAGACGATTGATGAGTCTCAAAAAACAGTTACGGGAGTGGCTCGGCTCAAACTTTATAAAGGGAACTGCACAGTGGTGGGAAGAAAATCTAGCAAGTCACTTTATGACCAGAATGTGGTCACTTTTGAAGAAGGGGATGGTTATCGTCAAGATGATGCAGATGGATTTATTCGGCTTAATGCACTTCGATTAAAAATGTATTCTAAGACCTATAATTTAAAAATGGATAAAAGCAAATAGGGTTGTTCAACTCTTCATTCAGTAATGAAATTTAAAGCCAGCCTTTTTTTTTGTGGAACGTTTTTCTTTTCTTTGTTTCTTTCTTTTGCATTGACTGTAGCAGAAGAGACCGATACAAAAAGATCCCCCCTTCTTAATCCTTTCTTAGAAGCTGAACATTTATATCATTCAGGTGATTTTGACAAAGCGCGACTTCTTTATCAAAATTTTCTTAATGGGAAACCGAGTGATGCTCGAGGTAATACAGCATTATATCGATTGGGTACTATTCATCAGAAAAATCGTTCTTTTGCGACGGCTCTGCGTTACTACAAGATGACCTTGCGTCGAATGCCGACTTTAGAATTATCTCATGATATGAAGTTTAGTCAGGCGCAATGCCTGTTTGAACTTGAGCAATATGATGAAGCGGAGACTCTGTTTGAAGAAATCACACTTTCTCACCCAGATGCGAACAAAAAATGGGAGGCTAGGATATACCTTGGAAGGTTGTACGAAAAACGTCTTGATTATCAAAGCGCCATTGAGAGGCTTAGGGTGATTTATTCTCAAAGTGAAGTAAAAACTGTACGAGATCAAGCTGAAGAATTAATCCGGTTGATTATTATAAAAAACCTGAGCAAGGTTATGCTGGTCAGACTTTCAAAAAAGTATTCTTC
>JAPYRO010000154.1 GCA_029941095.1 Dehalococcoidia bacterium | reverse complement strand
GGCTTCAGGAGATGCTGTGTTATGGTCTTTTGTAATACCAAGACCTCCATTACTGCCTGTATTTGATAAACAATCTCCTTATGTAGTTGGTTTAGTTGAGCTTGTAGAATATGAAAATATAAGAATTATTGGCCAAATTCAAACAAATTCAAACATAGATTCAATTAAGATAGGTGATACATTAACAATTGATTTTAAAAAAATTAATAATGAAATATCTTTACCTTATTGGGTAAAAAATAATTAATATTTATTAACATCAAAGGGGAGAGATGATATGAAAATTAATTACAATCCATATTCTAAAGACTTTTGGGATAATTCTTGGTCTATATATAAAGATCTTAGGGACAATGATCCAGTTCATTGTATGGAAGATTTTGGAGGTGCATGGGCATTAAGCAGATTTGAAGATATATGGAATGCCCATCTAGGGTCTTATAAAGATTACACATCTATTGAAGGAACATCTCCACCTCCATTATTACTAGGTGATGATTCGGGTCCTGGACATATTTCAATTCCAACAAATGATGGTACAGATCATAGGGATTACAGAAATACAATTTCTGATAGATACACACAATCTTCTATTTCAGAATTAGAAGAAAAAATTCGTCAACTAACTATTGATGAGCTTAAGCCATCTTTAAAAAAAGGTAAGGTTGATGTTCATGAGATAGCTAGAAAAGTTTCTTTGTTTACTATTACTGACATGATTGGTTTGGATAGAGATGTTGCTCTAAAAGCACGTGAACTTATAGATATATTTTATGAAAGAGATCCAGATGTAATGGGTGTAACTCCAAAAGGTCAAGAAGCTTTTGGTCAATGTATGGGGCTGATGCTTCAATTGGCTTCAGAATGGAGGAAAGACACACCTCCTTCTCCTACACACATAAATACATGGATAACAAAACAAGTAAGAGAGGGTTTGTGGATGTCAGACGAGCAAATTATGGGCAACACAAGTATGTTGATAATTACTGGTGCCGATACGGTTCCTTATACGATTGCAAACTTATTTTATTATCTAGATCAAAATCCAGATCAACAACAGATTTTAAAAAATGATCTCTCATTAATATCTGCAGCTTTTGAAGAGACAGTTAGATTTGATCATCCAACTAATATTTTGGGTAGAAAACTAAATAAAGATATGGAATTACATGGTAAAAAGATGAAAAAAGGTGACTCTGTAATTTATTTGTATCAATCGGCTGGAAGAGATGAGAGAGAATTTGATAATCCAGATAAATTTGATATCACAAGACCCACCCCAAAACGCAGCATAAGTTTTGGACATGGTCCACATAAATGCTTAGGACAACATTTAGCAAGATTGGAGGGAAGAGTGATTTTGGAAGAAATTTTTAAAGCTATTCCTGAATACTCACTTCAACATGATGAAATGGTAAGAACATTCGGTGAATTTTTGCAGGGTTATAGAAATATGCCGATTAAATTTTGAAATAGTGTCATCAACCACCAAACTTACTACGGAAACCCTGTCGGTAGATTTTGATACTTGGCAGCTGCCTGGAATAGAACTACACCAATTAATGGATGATCTTCGTGCACAGGCACCGGTAGTACCGGTTACCTTTTTAGGAGAGAGAGTTTGGCTAATCACCGATCATGCCCATGTAGCAGCGGGCTTTAGGGACAATAATATTTTCCCACCTCATACACCCTACAAAATTGGCATTGAACCTGTTATTGGCGAAACATTTCAGAGCATGTCCGGAGATCGGCACCGCATATTTCGCAAACTGGCAACCCCTACGTTCAGGCCTCGCTCAGTGGAACAGATCGACAGTGACATGCTAACCAGCGTGGCTAATGAACTAATTGACAGCTTTATTAACCAAGGTGAGGCTGATCTTATTTCAGTGTTCACCGAACGCTATCCCTTTGTCGTCATCGCTCGCCTATTGGGAATTCCCAAGGAGGAGGAGGAACAGTTCCATCGTTGGGCCATGGCCATTTTGCGCTTTCGCTCTAACCCAGAAAAAGCGATGGCTTGTCGCGATGAGTTGTGGAACTACCTCGATCCAGTGATAGCCGATCGCAGGAAGCATCCAAAAGAAGATGTCATCAGCCAACTGATTCACCATGAACTGGATGACATTCAGATGACTGATGAACAGGTTAAATCTCATGTTGGTATTATGTTTATCGCCGGCTCCTCTACCACCCACGATTCTCTTGGTAATATTCTTTATGCACTTCTGGTAAACAATGACAACTGGCAACGGGTAAAGAACAATCCCGAACTCAGGTCACTCTCCATAGAAGAAACTCTTCGCTGGGAACCTGCGGTCTCAATATTACCGCGCATGTCTCACTCTGAAGAGGCTATTGAGTTTGGTGGAGTAACAATCGAACCCAATACCTTTGTACTATTTGGTATTTGTGCTGCCAACCACGATGCTTCGGTGTTTAATGATCCCCACGACTATCAGATAGGTCGCAACGTTGAAGGCATGATGACTTTTGGGCCCGGCCCAAGGATGTGTCCGGGAATGCATCTAGCTAGAAAAGAGCTAAGTGTAACTCTCGATTTATTAATAGGAAGGCTACCCAATTTGCGATTAATCGACTCCGAAGGCTCAAAACCCTGCGGTACAATATTCCGCAGTCCTCAGCGCCTACTTTGCAATTTCTAAAGATACGGAAAAATTACGATTAAGATTTGTCGGTTGTCACTTTTAAAACTGAAATTGACTTTAGCAAGGAAGTAACAACTGCCAAGTACAAAATTAATCGATTCTAAACATAATCGTTTTTCTGCTATCAAGAAAATTTTTTTCATCTTTTCTGATTCTCTTCACTATGTCGTCTTTTGCTGCTATTTCAAAAAATTGATTTAACCCCTCATCATTATCAAAAGATAATTCTGTAATTACATTAAATCTAGTATTTTGATTTATAGGATCTAATGAAAACTCTCCATGAAGTAACTTAGATTCTAGAAGATACGTTCTTTTGTATCCTGTTAGCGATGGAAAGATACATTTTATTAATGGAACATGTTTATCTTCATAATATGATTGAAAATTTTCTTCTGAAATTTCTGGTTTTTTGCAAATAAGAGCAATTAATTT
>JAPYRO010000153.1 GCA_029941095.1 Dehalococcoidia bacterium | reverse complement strand
CCTTCCAGGAGCGCTGCATTATAGTTATAAAGAACTGCAAGTTGAAACAGATGGGGTCACAGGTATGATTCCACCTGGAGATAATATTGCCGCTAAATTGAGTTCTTTAGGAGTATCACCTTCAGATACCATTATTATCTATGACCACATAAAGAACTTATGGTCAACGAGATTTTTGTGGACACTCGATGTATATGGACATGAAGACGCAAGGTTGATGGACGGAGCTATTGCTCTATGGGAATCAGAAGGTAGAGCTGTAGATGCAATTGTGCCTGATGCTTCCGAAACTTCATATGAATTTACATCTGGTCCAAATGAAGACTTGATTGCCAGCTTAGATGAGACACTTGCAACCATAGGAGATCCCACCAAGCTTGTATTAGATACAAGGAGTGCGGATGAATATGCGGGCCGTAACGTTAGATCAGAAAGAGGCGGTCACATCCCTGAATCAGTTCATGTGGAGTGGGTACAAAACCATGCCGAAGACGGGACATTCTTGAACGCTGCAGAGCTTTCTAAGATTTATACTGCCGCAGCAGTAGGCACTGACCAAGATATTTATACTTTGTGTCAAACTGCAGTTAGAGCAACAGATAGCTGGTTTGTGTTGAGCGACCTATTAGGTTATGAAAACGTCGCTGTGTACGATGGATCATGGGCTGAGTGGGGAAATCGAGAAGATACCCCTATTGATTCCTAAATCAATTTGTTAGCCATACTAGAGTTGCCTCATATTAGGTAACTGGTTACGCCCCCTATGTTATGCTAGGGGGCGTACCTTTGTAACACAAAAATTGTGGTACGTTAGAGCGCAATAAAGAAGAGAGATCATGCAAAATATTACCGATATAAATCGGTTCAAGATTAACAACTATTCATTTTGGGTCTGGTCCGCCATCATATTTATAGTGGGCCTAGTAGTGATCCTTTCTGTCACGGATCAATCTATAGCAGCAATATATTGGCTTGTCGGCGTAACTTTTGGAGTTACCGTACAGCGCAGTAGATTTTGCTTTACTTCTGCATTTAGAGATTTTTTCCTTCTCGGCCAGACTCGAATGATAAAAGGGATATTGGTGGGGTTAGCGGTATCATCGGTTGGATTTGTGATGATAATGAGCACAGTTGCACCAAATCCAGGGTTTGGTGCGTTTCCGAGTGATGCACACGTTCTTCCTGTTGGGTTATCAACTTTAATCGCAGGTACCTTGTTTGGTATAGGGATGGTTTTAGCCGGTGGGTGTGTTTCAGGGTCGCTTTATAGGATGGGTGAAGGATACGTTGGTTCTTGGGTGGCTATATTGGGGGTCATGGTAGGTTTATTCTTACTTAATAATACATGGAATTGGTGGTGGGATAATCTAATTTCTCAAGAAATTGCAGTATGGATTCCTGCGGAAATATCGTATACGGGCGCGTTACTTGTGACCGCCATAGGGCTTTTGGTAGTTCTTTACGTTGCATTAGTGAGGGAACGTAGAGTCACAGCTGGGTTTGTGATGCCGGAAATAAAAAGATTAACAGTAGAAGAAACTCCAACGAATACTACCGATGAAATAATTGGTAATTTAAGAGGCATTTTTAGAAAAGAATGGAGCCCTATCGTAGGCGGTATTATATTAGCGATCCTTAATATAATTTTGTTCATAAGGTTCCAACCGTTGGGAGTTGTTGGGGAAATATCAAGGTGGTCAACGTCGTTTATCAGCCTTTTTGGTGTTTCTCCAGTTGATCTAAAAGGCATGGATGGCTTAGGTGCGTGCGCGGCGGTAGTTGTAGAAGGTGGATCCTGGTTTACTAAGACGTTCTTTTTAAATGTTGGAATAGTCGCTGGTGCAGCAGCATCAGCAATTTTTGCGAGAGAGTTTAAATTACGTATTCCCAGGTCACCAGTTAGGTATTTACAGTCTATAGTGGGCGGAACCATTATGGGTTATGGAGCTGGTTTAGGCCTCGGATGTACACTAGGAGCATTTTTCTCGGCCGTTCCGTCATTGGCCTTGAATGGGTGGGTATATGCGTTAGGACTCGCGATAGGATCATATATAAGTGTTCAATGGATAAAAAGGTTTCCGTAAGATGCAGTCCAATGAACATGGAGTTGATATAAATGATCGATCGGTTCAAGAGCAACTTGAGTTCATTGATCAAGCGATCATAAAAGCAACTGAAGGTGTTGCGACTACAGCAATTACAAACGCAAGAATTGTTGCGACCTATTCCCTTCCCAACGCGCTAAAAAAAGGTGTGAGGTGCCGCGTTATTCCCAATCAAGAAGGATCAGTATTCTCAATAAATATTATACCTAGTGAATAGTATTTATATTTAGAAATTCCAATAATAAGTGTGCAAATTGAGAGTAGTTAGTATATCTATCTAGATCGCATCTTTGCTAGTAATCTAAGTATTTCAAGGTATAACCAAATAAGCGTCGTTAGTAAACCAAACGCTCCATACCATTCCATATACTTGGGTGCACCTTTTTCAGCACCTTCTTCTATAAAATCAAAATCCAGTACTAAATTTAGAGAGGCAATTACAATAACTAAGAGACTGAAACCTATACTTATTAATGAAGAATTAGTAATATCAAGAACCGGAATTCGTAGGCCAAAAAATCCACCTATGAATTGGACGAAATATAATAGGAATATACCGCCTGTTGCCGCTGTAACACCAAGTTTGAAATTCTCTGTAACTTTAATAAGTTTTGATTTGTAGGCAAATAGTAGTGCTGTAAGTATCGCTACTGTCAAACTTACGGCTTGAAAAACAATGCCGTCAAACATCTCATTGAAAAAATAGGAAATGCCACCGAGAACCACTCCTTGGGCGGCTGAATAAAGTGGGACAGTGTAACCTGCTAGATGCTTTTTAAAAATAGTTATTACACTTAAAATCAAAGAAATTATCAAGGCTGGAAAAATATAAATCGCACTGGAAGGGTTAAAAGAAAACGCCCCAAAAACCAGAAGAATCAGGAGTGATAACCCAATTCTATTTACTGTGCCCTCGATTGTCATTGGGTGCTCAGAAGGTGTATCAAAACCTGTAAAAGTTTTTGCTCCTAAAGCCGGATTTCCAGATCTAAACAGCATGTG
>JAPYRO010000152.1 GCA_029941095.1 Dehalococcoidia bacterium | reverse complement strand
CAGGAAGTCGTTACTAGGGTTGAGACCGTTGAAAGGAATGGTCTCTATGAGGAGTTCCCCGAGAAAAAGTCGATGACTGACTTTTACAAACATTTTAAGGGTCCTTTCTGATTCCGAGTGAAAATCATGAAAAATATCGAAGAAGTTATTGGCAAGCATTCTGATTCTGTGCGTGGAAGGCTTGTGGAGTCAGTGGCGATGATCACAAAGTGTGAGGATTTAATTGTTCAGCATTACAATGAGAATCAAATGAAAACGCCTATGCACATGTCCGTTGGTGATGAAAGCTGTGTGGCAGGAGTTGTAGAATGCTTTAGAGAAGATTCATATTTTTTTGGATATTATCGAACTCACTCACTTTATCTTGCGGTAGCAAGAGATCCTTACAAGTTTTTTGCCGAACTTCTTGGTAAGAAGACCGGCTCAAATGGTGGTATTGCGGGCTCTATGCATATGTCGTCAGTAGCTGATGGATTACTAAATACTTCAGCTCTTGTCGCTAGCACGATACCGTTATCTTTGGGCGCCGCTCTTTCAAACAGACTCCTCAAAGAGAAAAGCTACTCCGTAGTTTTTTTTGGCGACGGAGCCATCGAAGAGGGGGTATTTCACGAGACATTGAATATGGCAGCCTTTTTTAAGTTACCTATCTTGTTTGTTTGTCTGGACAATGGACTTGCCGTTGACCTAAAGGGAGAGGCTCGTCAAGGTTTCAAGTCAATAAAGAATCTTGTTGAAGGGTACAAATGTGAGTACGTATTTTCAGACAATCCCACCGTGAACGAGGCGTATGGTGCCGCTGTCCAAGCAAAACGATTGTTGTCAGAGTGTGGGACGCCTGTTTTTCTCCACATGGGTTACTACAGGTATCTTCAGCATATAGGTATTGGAGATGACTTTTCTGAGACGAATGCAAGTACATTCGAAAAAAGGAATTATCGATCGCTTGAATTACATAAAAAATATCTGAAAAAACATCCATTAGAGGTTGCTGTTTCAGAAATGGTCGCTGCGGGATGGGAAAAATCTGATGTAGAAAAATCAATTGATAGGATTGCAGACATTACCCTTAAGGCTTACTCGAAGGCCTTAGGTGACCAATTTAGTAGTTATGGCGAAGCCGAAGGTAAAGTTTATTTTGACTAAGCTAAAATCCAAAGAATTTATTTCTTATTGCTCTGCAATTAATCAGGCAATCGACGAAGAGATGGCTTTAGATAAGTCGGTTTTTGTTATTGGTGGCGAGACAAAAATGTTTGGTTCTTTAGCAGGATTAGAGGAAAAATATGGTGTAGAGAGAGTAATCACTACTCCTATAAGCGAGGATGCGACTACGGGCCTGGTATTAGGTGCTGCTTTATCAGGTTTAAGGCCCATCCAAGTTCATATTAGAGTTGATTTTCTCTTGTTGGCGGTTAACCAAGTAATCAATATGATTTCCACAGCGACCTTTGCCTCGGATGGGAAAGTAAAGTGTCCTATTTTGATAAGGGCCGTTGTAGGGAGAGGTTGGGGGCAAGGCTATCATCACTCAAAGTCATTACACGGATTGTTCGCACAAATTCCTGGTTTGAAGCTTATCATGCCAACCACACCTAACGATGCAAAAGGTATGATAAAACAGGCGATAAAAAGTAACTCTCCAGTCATTTGTCTCGAGCACAGATGGCTTTACTGGCAAGAGGAAGAGTTACTCAATGATTTTAGTGGAATAGATTATGGAGTACCCGGGAAGATCCAGTCCGGTGGTGATGTAACGGTTATTGCATCCTCTTGGATGAATGTGGAGGCGTCGCTTGCAGCGAAAATACTTTCCGACAAGCACGATATTTCAGTTGATTTGTTTGATATAAGATCAACAGAATCCTTAAATAATCTTACTGAGGTTTACGATTCTATCAGAAAAACTGGCAGGTGCATTATTGGGGATAATGACTGGCTCTCTTCTGGTTTAAGTGGGGAAATTACATATCACATACAGAAAAACTGCCTTGGAGATCTCACAACCAGTATAGAACGAGTAGGATTTAAAGGTACCCCATGTGGAACGGCTAGGCACCTTGAGGACGAATTTTACCCAAATGCCTTCGATATCGTGAGGTGTGTAGAAAAAATGGCCGGGGTAGGTCCCTGCGCATTTGAGGAATATAAATTATTTTCGCATGAAACAAAATTTAAAGGACCCTTCTAATACGGTGGTGTATATGAGCAATGAGATGAATAAAGGGTACAATCTAACTTTCGGTAGAGAAGAGTTTGCAAGGTCTTTTGACTGTGACCCTGAGACGTTTTCCACAGATTTGTGCAATACGATTCAGAAGCTAAACTTTAACTATCGCAATCCAACGTTCGAGGAGAATGAGAATTTAATTCTTGAGGCACTTCTAAAGATCGAGTCTGACACTCAAGTTATTGGGGCGGAAGAGAGGTCCGAAGTCTGGTTCAATGGCTGGAATGAAAACTTACAAATGTACAGAGATAGTGGATTCGATGATACTTCGCTGACTCCAAAATTTGTAAGGTCAGGAAATCCGGTGAGATTAAATAAAAAGTTCGTATTTCCAGAAGACAGTAATTTTGAATTGAACTTTATTGAAGTATATAGACAGTGGTTTATTGAAACATATTTGAGGGATGTCAAGGACGTCTATGAATTTGGTTGTGGAACCGGGTTTAATCTTTTACATGTCAATAGAATTTTCCCTGATAAGAATTTATTCGGATCTGATTTCGTTCAGTCGGCGGTCGATCTCGTAAATGAAATATCCGAGCAGAAAGATATGCCTCTGGTTGGAGATTTATTTAATATGCTCAAACCAGACTCTGAGTACAATTTGCGTCCCAAATCGGGGGTGTACACCTTTGGGGCATTAGAGCAGCTTGCGAGTAATCTCGATCCAATGTTCGAATTTTTACTATCGAAAGATATAGATGTTTGTATTCATACTGAGCCAGCGATCGAGTTGTATGAAGATGATAGTGTAGTAGATTATCTTGGGAAAAAATTTCAAGGTAAAAGGGGGTATACATCCGGCTTAATAACAAAACTTAGAGGGTTGGAAGCCGACGGAAAAATTGAAATTCTACAGTTAAAGAGATTGTATTTTGGCTCATTTTTCATG
>JAPYRO010000151.1 GCA_029941095.1 Dehalococcoidia bacterium | reverse complement strand
AATTAGAGATTAAAGTAGGCGATAAAGTTCTCTACAGCAAGTATGGCGGGACGGAAATTAAAATTGATGGGGAAGATTACCTTCTAATGAGAGAAGACGATGTTCTTGGCGTAATCGAAAAATAATTTTATCAACTATTCGTTTAAATAAACAAATTTCTAAATATACCTACTTTTACTAAATAAAGGAGTATTACGTCAATGGCTAAACAAATCACTTACGACGAACAAGCAAGACATAAAATCATGTCTGGAGTCAATCAACTCGCTGACACGGTTAAGCTAACTTTAGGACCTAAAGGTCGTAATGTTATTATCGACAAAAAATTTGGCTCACCAACTATTACTAAAGACGGCGTGACTGTAGCTAAAGAAATTGAATTGGCATGTCCGTTTGAAAATATGGGTGCACAAATGGTTAACGAGGTTGCTAGTAAAACTAGTGACAATGCAGGTGACGGCACAACCACAGCAACTGTTCTAGCTCAGGCTATTTTCCGAGAAGGCATGAAAAACGTTACAGCTGGTGCAAATCCTATGGATATCAAGCGGGGTATCGAAACAGCTGTTGCCGCACTCACCCCGGAAATTCAAAAAATTTCTAAACCAACTAAAAACAAAAAAGAAATAGCCCAGATCGGTACTATCTCTGCTAACCATGATATTGCGATCGGTGAAATTATTTCTGAGGCAATGGATAAAGTAGGAAAAGATGGAGTTATCACAGTTGAAGAGGCAAAAAGTATGGATACGTCTCTAGAAATTGTAGAGGGTATGCAGTTTGACCGTGGTTATCTTTCTCCTTATTTCGTAACCGATGCAGAACGTATGGAAGCTGTTTTAGAAGACGCACATATTTTGCTTCACGAAAAGAAAATTTCTAATATGAAGGAGATGCTTCCCTTATTAGAGAAAATTGCTAAGGGCGGTAAGCCACTGGTTATTCTTGCCGAAGATGTTGATGGTGAAGCGTTGGCTACTCTAGTTGTCAATAAACTAAGAGGTACTTTGAATGTGTGCGCCATTAAAGCGCCTGGTTTTGGTGACCGTAGAAAAGAAATGCTAAATGATATTGCGATTCTAACTGGCGGCACGGTTATAACGGAAGACATTGGTGTTAAGTTAGAGAATGTTGACCTCAAAGACCTAGGTACTGCTAAGCGAATCACTATTGACAAGGAAAATACCGTCATCATCGATGGTAAAGGTAAAGCTTCTGATATTCAAGGCAGAGTAAAACAGATTCGTAACCAAATCGATGAGACTACCTCCGATTACGACCGCGAAAAATTGCAGGAAAGACTCGCAAAACTAGTCGGCGGTGTTGCTATTATTAAAGTTGGGGCAGCTACTGAAACTGAGATGAAGGAGAAGAAAGCTCGTGTGGAAGATGCCCTGCATGCTACTCGTGCAGCAGTTGAGGAAGGTATTATTCCAGGTGGTGGTGTAGCTCTCCTGAGAGCTGCTCATGTTTTAGATAAGATAAAGGGCGAACACGACTTCCTTCTTGGTGTCAAAATCATCAAAAGGTCTATCGAGGAGCCGATGCGTCAAATTGCCAAGAATGCGGGTGAAGAAGGTACCGTTATCGTCGAGCATGTAAAAACCCTTAAAGGTGATGTGGGTTATGATGCAAAAAATGGTACTTATGTTGATATGATCAAAGCCGGGATCATTGATCCTGCTAAGGTGTGTCGCACCGCATTACAAAATGCGGCAAGTATTTCCGGTCTGCTCCTGACCACAGAGGCCATGATTACCGATGTTCCTGAAGAAAAGGATAGTCATGATCATGGTGGTCCTCCAGGTGGTGGAATGGGCGGTATGGGTGGAATGGGTGGAATGGGTGGTGGAATGCCAGGTATGATGTAAACGGCAGTCTAACTTAAACTTAGATATATCACACCCCGGCCCTAGGGCCGGGGTTTTTTTTGTAAATTTAGCGATTTAATTAAGATATCCCTAATATAAACTTTATGATTAATGAGAGTTGCAAAATAACTACAATTTTCATTAGACTTGGAGATCTAGTTGCAAACCTACAAAACTCATTATCAGACTTTTCATTTTCAGGTCTAGAGGTAAAAACTTATTTTTAGATACTCTTTACTGCCAGGAACTTTTCTTGATTTCTGAAAACTTAGTACAGGTAAAGCGATGTATTATAGAGGCGGCAAAACGAGCTGGGCGCGATCCTTCAGGTGTAAGACTCTTAGCGGTAACTAAAGAACAAAGTGATGCGACCGTTGCTAAGGGGATTCAGGCAGGCATGACCCTATTAGGAGAAAATAAGGTTCAGGAGGCGAGTGGCAAAATAGAAGCCTTCGGTCGGAAGAATGGACTTGAATGGCATTTCATTGGGCGTTTACAAAAAAATAAAGTTAAGTTTATTTTTGATTTGTTCGATTTAATTCATTCGGTAGACAGCTTGGCTCTAGCTGAGGCAATTCATAAAAAGGCCCAGAAAATTGGATCATGCATGCCCATTCTCTTACAGGTCAATATATCTGGTGAGAAATCGAAGCTTGGTATTGATCCCCTTGACCTGCCCAGAGAGATCCGAAAATTTGCCAAACTTGAAGGTGTGAAGATTAGTGGATTGATGACTATCCCTCCATTTGATCGTAATCCAGAAACTTCTCGACCGTATTATGCTCGTTTGCGAGAGTTGCGCGACACTTGCTCTAGTCTAAATATTCCTAGAATTTATTTGGACGAATTATCAATGGGTATGTCTAATGACTATGAAGTAGCTATAGAAGAGGGTGCAACTTTGGTGCGTGTAGGCACAGGATTGTTTGGCCCAAGACCCTCTCTGGGGAAACGAACCGTAGGTTGAATGATACGGTTATTTGTCTCATAATGAGCGAGTTGTGCGAAAAACCGTTGGTCATATAGAGGAAGGTTTTAAATTTAAAACCCTCAGGAGATTATTATCGTGTTGACTAATAAAAAATTAGGTTTTATCGGTGGCGGAAATATGGCGGAAGCTTTGGTCAAAGGACTTTTAGCCTCATCATTTGTTGGTTCGAAAGATATTTTTGTTTCCGATTTAATCTCTGATCGTTTGGAATATTTAAGTAGGGAATATAAGGTTAAGACAACTGGTGATAATCGTGAATTAGTTCGAAAAAGTGACATATTAGTTTTAGCGGTTAAACCTCAAGCAATTAAAAAGGTATT
>JAPYRO010000150.1 GCA_029941095.1 Dehalococcoidia bacterium | reverse complement strand
AGTCGTTCCAATATTCGCTCATTGATGCAATGAAAAATTGGAAATTATTCTGGCTGGTAATCACCCGCTGAGATACGTTACTAAACTTAAATGAACTACCTGAAAAATCCACTTTCTCTCCGTGAATCAACTTTTTGATTATTGTGATTGCTTCAACTACTGCGTCATCGGTCCCTTCCGCATCTATACTCGATAAATATGGCCTTGATCCGCGACCGATAGTGAAGTCGATTCGGCCTGAAGATATATTATCTAAAGTTGCGATTGCGTGAGCGAGTGTCGCTGGGTTTCGGTGGTAAGGGGACGTAACTCCTATTCCGATCCTGGAATTTTTTACAACGTGTGCAACTATTCCAGCTGTGCTAAATATCTCCCACTCAGATATCGATGAATCTGGAACCCAGATTCTTGTAAATGGATAAGAATCATATTCTTTTATCTGATCAATTAACTGATCGATCGGTGTTTTGATTGCAAGCTCAACACCTATACGCATAGTTACCTCCCTCTGGGGTGTTTTATAAATACTAACTCAATTATTCAAAGTGCGATAATATTGTCAATAGCGAGCTTAGGCGATTCATATAGTATAGTGTGCTTAAATTAAAGAGGGTTTCAATGATTGATATTAATATTCTGTACGAAAATATACTTCAAAATCAGTCACAACTTGTATTGATGTCCGGGTTATTCTTGTTTCTGGAGCTGTTGATTATAGGTTTAGCTCCATTTGTTACGAGGTCTGTATTGAATCTGATTGAAAATATTTTTGGCGGTACTCAACAATCGTTAAGTTCATTGCTAATCCGGGTATTCCGGCTTACCGGATCAACATTTTTATTCATTTTATATGTTCTCGTTGTTGAGAGCATTATTAAAGTTGAACTGATGTCTCGATTTATTTCCTATGCTGTGATAGTGGATTCTATGATCCATTTTGTTTTCAGTTTTATGCCTAAAATACTGTTTATTTTACTCTTAGTTGTAATTGCCAATAAGGTTATTACTTATACTATTCCTGTGTTAATAAAATTTCATATAGGGGCTAAATCTGACTCTCTTTTGGAATCAGAACGCGAAAAGAACGTAACGACACTTGTACAAGTATTGTCTAAAGCAGCTAAACTCTTAGTTTTATCAACAGCTGTTTTTATAATATTAGGTGAATTAGGGATAGATCTAGCTCCCCTTTTGTTAGCTGCTGGGGTTGTTGGTATTGCGGTCGGGTTTGGTGCTCAAAATCTAGTCAGAGATATATTTGCGGGTATATTTATAATCCTAGAGAATCAATACCGTGTTGGAGATATTGTAAGAATAGCCGATATAGGAGGTCTTGTAGAAGATATAAATTTACGGCGAACAATATTGAGAGATTTAGATTACCGCCAACATTTTATCCCTAACGGAGAGATTAGAACTGCATCAAACTACACCAAAGATAAATCACGGGTCAATTTTAATATTGGAGTTGCTTACGAAGAAGATCTTGACTCAGTTATCGAGACGCTAAATCAGGTGGGATTAAATATGCAGTCCGATGTTGAGTGGGCCCCATTAATCATTGATCCAATCAAAGCTATTAGAGTCGATAATTTTGGAGACTCATCCATAGATATTCGTGTTTTGGGAGAAACAGTGCCAATTCAACAATGGAACGTTGCTGGTGAATATCGACTGAGAGTTAAAAGAAAATGTGATGAATTAGGTATATCAATACCTTTTCCACAGAGATCAGTGCATATTGTTAAAGAGCCTTCAGAACCAAGGACTAATTTAGACGATCCTGATAACCTCTAATCTTTTTTTAATCTCTCTTTGTTTCTTAATTCAGGTAGTGTAAATCTGAGTACTGTGATCAAAAGAATTCCTGAAATGGCGAAAATAGTGAGAGCAGATTGAGGTCCCACATACTCAGATGCTTGCCCGAGAACCCACATTCCTGGGGGGGCAGCTCCAATTCCTAGTGCAATAGCTCCCATTGATCTACCTTGCATATCCTTTTTGACTGATTGAAGTGCAATAGTAGGCTGCATGGTTGCAAATCCAGACATCCCAACCCCAGCTAATATGAGTGTTCCTAAAGATAGAATGTATGTATTAGATAATGAAAATATTAAAATGGCAAATAACATCAGTGTTGCACCTAATGAATATACGACATGCTTCCTCTCAATTTCTTTAGAAGCGATCAATAGAGAGGCTATGAGTGAGCCTAGTCCAGCACTCGAAACGAGAACACCATACCAAAACGCGTTCGCGTTTAATACATCTCGAGCGATAACTGGGACCATTTGTAGATACGGGAAGCCAAAGAAATTTAGAGCTACGGTTACCGTAAGAGCCGACCACAGAGATCGATTAGAGACTATCATATTTATGGCTTCAGAAAGTTGCTTTGTAATGGGTATATTTGTGTTGCTCTTTGTATCATTTATAGGCTTGGGAACTCTGGATAGAATCAATAGTGCTACTAGGTAAAAGATTAATATCATTCCATACGCCAATGGAAATCCAGAAACCCTTATTAATGCTCCAGAAAACATAGGACCCAATAGTAAACTACCAAAGAGGAGTGCTACATCTAGTGACACGGCATTTGATAAGTAATTTTCATCGAATAACCCTGCAAAAAATGATCTCCTGGTCGCGAAATCAAGAGACCAAGATGACCCAAGGCAAAATGTTGAAATGAAAATATGAATTGGCTGTATATCTCCAAAAGATATCATGAAGAGAGTAACAGAAGTGACTAGTATATTGAATATTTGTAGCTGGACCATAGTTCGTTTTTTAGGAAATTTATCAGCGATACTCCCAGCTATAAGACCAAGAATAAACATCGGAGACATTCTAGATATTCCGACAAGTGCTACTTGAAAAGGGGAATCAGTAAGTTCTAGGACCAGCCAAGATAGAATTGTCACTTCCATCATACGATTCATGTACCAAAAAATTCCCGCAAACCATAACCTGCGGTATGAAGGATTGTAGATGGAAGATAGTATTGTTGGACGTTTTTTCTCGTCAGATCTCGGTATTTTATTTATCGTACTAACTCTAATCTATATATTTATTAATGTTAACGTCATGATATTTCTGTAATAAAATCGCGCAGCTCATCTATAAAACGTTCAGGTTGTGCCGAATGCATTCCGTGACCAGTATCCTCCCATAGCTTGAAATTGAC
>JAPYRO010000149.1 GCA_029941095.1 Dehalococcoidia bacterium | reverse complement strand
ATGCCGCAGGATTCCAAGGTATGGGTACAGATAAAGTAGCCGGAATGGCTCAGAATATGGATGCCGCAGGATTCAAAGGTATGGGTACAGATAAAGTAGCAGGCATGGCACGTAACATGGATGCCGCAGGATTTAAAGGTATGGGTGGTACTGGAGTAGCCGGAATGGCTCAGAACATGGATGCCGCAGGATTCCAAGGTATGGGTTCTGCTGGAGTAGCTGGCATGGCTCAGAATATGGATGCCGCTAACTTGCAGAATTTAGGTGGTGCTAAAGTTGCCGATATGACTAAAAATTTGGAATTGAAAGAATTTACAGACCTAGGTGGTTCCAAAGTAGCTGATATGGCTAAAACAATGGGCTCTGAACAATATAGTGAACTTGGTTCAACTAGAGTTAGAGATATGGCAGTCACGATGAATCCAACCGATTTGCAGGGTGTAGGTAAAGGTGCATTAGAGGCGATCACTAAAGAACTTCCGAGTGAAGGTATGGGCACTCTTGGGTCAGATCGAGTGGAGGTCATGGTAAAAGGAGTTGATGTAACCACAATTAGAGAGGTGGGCACAGCTAAACTTGGTAATATGATGGATGTTATGAAAGGAGATCAGATAGGTCTACTTGATTCTGATAAAAAATCTGAAATCTTGAAATCGACCGGAGCTGATTTCCTTAAACTGAAGCCTGCTGCAGGCAGTGATAGTGCCGAATCAACAGCATCAGAAGTTGAGTGGCCAGATCCTGAGAAAATTGTAGAAAAACCGGAGTTTGAAGCTAAAGCTAAAGAACTAGAAACTGCCGCAAAGGCCTTACTGGACAATACGCTTTCTCCGCAAGCCTTGGCAGCTTTCAATAGGATGAAAATATAATATTAATTATGTTATCTTGGGTGTCGATAGAAATACCGTGGTAACCCTAGAGGGAACATATAGGTTGGGATGTCATATTATATTTTCCATTTAGGTTCGATGGGAGCAATAAATGGATGGTTCGCTAGGTTTCATTTTAGGAATTATTCTCTTTTTCTTACTTAATTTGTTTATTTTCCGTATAGGCTTTTCAGGTAAGGTCGATCCAGCCGTTTCTATAATGGCAAAATTATCTTTTGTGTCAATAAATATGTTATTCCTTCTATTAGCTATTTTGGCACGTTTACTTTTATAATTTAATGATAAACGTTGATAGAACATGGCCTATTCTAGGATGTGATTAGTGTTAGCAAATAGATCGAGAATGGATAAACTTAGAATAATTGCTTGGTCTCTTTATGACTTAGCTAATACCCTGTATGCGATAAATATTATTTCCCTCTACTTTGCTCTTTGGGCGATTAATGAGATGGGTGCCGATGATGCGATGTACGGGAATGTGCATTCTGCTTCGATGTTTGTGGTATTTTTGATTGCTCCTATTTTGGGTTCTTTATCAGATAAGTTGAATAGGCGGATGCCATTTTTAATATTGACGACAGCGTTATGTGGTGTCATGACTTTGTTTTTGGGCAACAACGATGTCATGGTTTCTTTAATGATTTTCGGAGTCGCTAACATTTTATTTCAATCCGGTTTAATTTTTTATGATGCTCTTTTGCCCAGCATTGCAGGAGAAGGGAACATAGGTAAAGTAGGAGGTATTGGGATTGGAATCGGATATTTAGGATCTTTTATTGGTATCGGCCTGGGAGTATCTTTTCTTGATGATGTGGGTTATGAGGGTATTTTTAGACTTACTGCGATATTATATTTTATTTTTGCGATACCGTGTTTTATTTTTGTTAGAGACCGTAACCCCAACAAAATTAAATTTTCTTTCAATATTATTCGTGAGGCATTGAGTCAGACTCTGGTTACGATATCAAAAGCGAGCAAGATTCGTGAATTAAGAGCTTTTCTAATTGCTAGATTATTTTATGTTGACGCAATTAATACCCTTAGTCTATTCACTGGGATCTATGTCACTAATGATATTGGCCTAACCCAATATGAGGTTCAATGGGCTCTATTGATGGCCATTGGAGCATCGATGGTAAGCGCTCTATTTTGGGGTTATATGGTGGATCGGTTTGGGCCTAGGATGATACTAAAGATTTGTTTAACAATGTGGGTTGCCGTTTTCATACTCATATATTCCATTCCGGTCTTTGATTTACCAATTGTATATTTTTGGGTTGCGATAAATCTTGGAGGTATTGCCATGGGAGGAACTTGGTCCGCAGACCGTCCATATTTGATTATTTTGGCTCCAAAAGAGTTGCTGGGAGGTTTTTTCGGTATCTACAGTATGATCGGTAGATTCGCAAGTGTAGTCGGGCCCTTTATGTGGGGATTAACGTCACATACTTTAGGCCTGGGTCGACCAGTCTCTGTTTTAGTATTACTTTCATTTATTGTGTTCGCTTTTTTTCTCATTACTAGGTACGGTCGAGATCCAAGGAACGCTAAAGCATAATATAATTGTTGTTGAATCGCAATTTAAGGCCTATTGATGATAAAATCTTAGGGTTGATGCAAACTTGGTTGAAATGGGGAAAATAAATGTCTGATGGAAAAATAACGATAACAGATAATGGACCGTATGTAATTGAGATGCCTGCGGAGATAGTTGATAGTCAGGGTAAATCTTACGCCGATGATGGGAAAAGAAAGATTATTCTTTGCAGATGCGGGCAATCAGAGAACAAGCCCTATTGTGATGGAACACATAGGTCGATTAAATTTGAATCAAATATTTCAGGAGCCTAAATTGATTTTATAGATATTTAGGACGGCTTATTTTGGTTAAGGATTAATATGACCGAAGAAGAACATCGTATTGCTTCAAAAGATATTCTACAGAGATATGTTGGTAAGCAAGGGGCGTTATTAATGGCTTTGTTGGATATTCAATATAGCCTCGGGTATATACCTGAGTCTGTAGTTGACGATGCTGGAGAGATACTAAACTACTCAAAGCCAGAAATTTGGGGTGTGCTCACTTTCTACTCTGATTTTAAACTTGGAAAAAAGGCAGACAATTTCATCGATGTATGTTTAGATGGCCCCTGCCATCTTGATGGCGCTGAAAATAACATGAAGATCTTAGAGGAAAAATTGCTAGGAGGCGGAATACCCACTGATTTTGAGATCAGAAGGTCATCTTGCCCTAGGCTATGTTCTCAAGCTCCTGTGATCGCAGTTAACTCTAAATGGCATGGTCGTATGACACAACATAAATTAGAATTATTAATTGAAACACTTAATTCTTGAATGAAAGGATC
>JAPYRO010000148.1 GCA_029941095.1 Dehalococcoidia bacterium | reverse complement strand
TGCCACCACTCCCAGAGTACTTAAATCAGCACGGTGATTTTGATTGACGCGATCCAGCAAAATCGGATTTTTAGAATAAAAGTATGCGTTCTTCATTCCTGCCAAATTAAATGTCTTACTGATGGCATTAAAAGTCACACTGTTATTAACCACGGTCTGATCAGACAAGCTAGCAAATGGTGTGTAATGATGCCCACTTCGAACCACATCAGAATGAATTTCATCAGAAAGAACCACAACCTCGTGTTCCAGGCTTAAACGCCCTAGCCGTAATAATTCTTCTTCAGTCCACACATTGCCGGTAGGATTATGCGGGTTACAAACAATCAAAACACTGACATCTGGCGTCATTTTTGACTCAAGATCTACCCAATCTATTTCATAACGCCCATTGATGTAATGCATCTGGCTGTCAACAGTATCAACTCGCGCATGGCGCGCTATCGTATAGAAACCTGAATAAGTTGGAGTGGTCAGTAACACCTTTCCGCCTCTTGGAACTAAAGAACGTAGTGCAGCGATTATTCCTGGGTAGACCCCAGCCGAAATAAAAACCGAATTCGGATCGACATCAATACCATGCCGTTCACCATTCCAGCTGACAATGCCGTCGATAAGTCCTTCCTGAGAACTCATATAGCCCCAACTGTGATGTTGAACACGTTCCTGTAATGCATCGGTAATACATGGGGCGCATTCAAAATCCATTGACGCGATACCCATGCCATATTTGAATACGCCATCTGGATAAAGCTTTGCTGGAGAATCCCATCGCGAGCAATTTGAACCAACTCGGTTATACGGCGTATCAAAATCGTAATTACCGTTAGCAAGACGAGGAATGCTGCTAGTACTTTGCGCAGAGGCAGTGTTTGGTATTGTTGCAACAGTACCAGCTGCACCCACAAGTGCTGTCATACCAGCACCCTTCATAAAACTTCTTCGATTAAGACCGACTTTTTCTGCCATCTCTTGCCTCCTATTACCCTGTGGCATTTACTTTATGGAATTCGCAACACCAACTGTTATTTTGAGGTTTGTATAGATGATTAATACAAGCAATAAAGCATATTCTTATTCACCCTAATGCGCAAAAAAAGAGGCGCTTTCTTTATGGCATATGTGACCACGGCGTTGCTTCCATAAATACCGAGACTATTTCTTTCACAAGTGCACCGTTTTCCCGCGATTCCTCTCTGGCTTGTAGCCAATCAGGGTCAATTATGAAAGCATCCCAATTAGCTGTGGCAGATTCTCTATCTGGATGTGCAATTATGTAGATCAATGTATTTTCACTCAGTTCTCCATCCTGTGGCACCCAATAAGCAATGCTGCGAATACCATTTCGCTCAAAGATGTCAAGGGTGTGATTTTCAAATCGGGCTAACAAATCATCCAAGCGACCTTCATGGGCCGTGTATGTTCTTAATTCATAAATATCAGCCTGAGCCAGTGGCGCACATAATATTAAAGCGAATAAGCAAGTAGATATTATTTTTTTTATATTCATTTTTCTTCCTCACTAGGTAGTAGGTAAATTTCCAGGAAGATGATATCTTAATATTCGCTCTGTGCTAAGGTAAGTTACATTACAGCCTTTGAATTCAACTGCTTTAACGTTCCCTTTAGTAATATTAATGAAATTATTCATAAAGATGTTGCAAAAAAAGAGTAGATTTACTGAGCAATAATAGTGAAGTAACTAGCTGATTCTTGATCATTACCACTTGATCTTAAACCAAATGGAAAAACGCTATTAGAAATAGCTTTTATACTAAAACCACTACATTTGAAAGGAGTAATAAAAACATGAAAAAAAATCTCTTGGCGATTATCGCCGCTCTCACTTTAACCGGGTTCACCACTAGTAGCATGGCGCAAGACTATGTCGGTGACGGATCCAAAATTATCGACATCTTAAATGGCGGCAACAATATCTATGGAATTTTCGTGCCTGGTAATGAAGGTGTGTACTCCGTTGATATGGCTGAAGAACTCGCCCGTAACGAGCAACTCGATTATCTCTTCCTGAATCTTGAAGGAATTTACACTACTGAAGCCATCGATGTACTTGTAGAAGGCATTTCAAGGGTCAACCCTGAAGACCGCCCTACACTTTTGGTTCGAATTCCAACCATTGATGATGCAGGTTACGAGCTCACTTTAGAACGAATCAACGAAGTGCTTGAACACGGGGGCGACGGCATTGTATTCCCACATATTCGTTCAGCCGCAATGGCAGCCTACTTGTCAGGTTACTTGAATGGTTTAGGCGTAGATGTATGGAGCCCACAAAATCCAGATGGTAAATTCATCTCTTTCTATATGCTAGAAGATGGCCATGCCATTACACAAGCCTATGAAGTTGCCGAAGTAGGTGGTTATAGCTTCCTGTCTTGTGGAATCGGTAGTCTTAGTGGCGCCCTTGGCAGCCCTGAGTTAGGTGAGGCAGGTTGTTTGGAAGTCTTAGCACAAGCAACTCGCGCAAATTATCCCAGCATGCAGTTGTCTTCCACTGTAGATGTTATTCAACAGCGTGTTGAAGAAGGTTATACCGGTTTATTGAGTATTTGGAATGACGATACTACTGGCATCTTCAGAAGAGCTCGTGAAGTAGTTGGTGATTAGAAAAGACTGATTGCTAGTTGTCTATGTTATATTTATGACTTCATAAACGGTTAGGACACAATTCGGAGATTACAACATGATTGTAATAACACCTAGCCGGGCAAACGTTTCAGCTTAGTTCTTAATATTAGATTTTAGTCTTAGCTCTTTCGTTCTACTAGCCCGGCACTATATCTATCAATAGGCTGGGGCAGAAAGCCCTATTTATTTTTGACGCAACTGTTAATTTTTATATCTTTTGATAGCGCAATTGATAGCAAGATTAGCAGTGCACATACGTCAGGGGTTTATCGTGAATAACACTACAATTATGAATAAGTGTGGAACATGACAAAAGATATCCAACTTATAGAAGGGAAGCTGGAGTCAGAAAAGTACCTGGAAGAAATTATTGATGCTTTTGAAAGTACCGCTTTCCCGCTTTTTTTTCAAAAAACCACCGAAGGCGGCCCTACTCAATACGCCCATTCTCTGGTCACGAGAGTTCCTGGGGAACAGAGAGAGCTTGGGCAGAAAGAAGAAGGTAAAGAGGGTAATCCAAATTCACAGTTCTGGGAAATCGCCAAGCACATTTTTGACCGCTTCTGTGATGAAAACAATATTCAATCGAATAGTTCCGGGAGAATTGACGGAGGGGAAA
>JAPYRO010000147.1 GCA_029941095.1 Dehalococcoidia bacterium | reverse complement strand
CCCTAAAAAAAGATTTAAATGATCTTATGACAGACTCCCAAGATTGGTGGCCTGCTGATTATGGACATTACGGTCCTTTCTTTATTCGTATGACCTGGCATGCTGCAGGAACATATAGGACTGGTGATGGTCGAGGTGGCGGAGGGACTGGTGCGCAACGTTTTGCTCCACTAAACAGCTGGCCAGATAATGGCAACCTAGATAAAGCTCGGAGACTTCTTTGGTCTGTTAAACAAAAGTATGGCAATAAAATTAGCTGGGCTGATTTATTAATCCTAGCGGGTAATGTTGCTATCGAATCAATGGGTGGTAAAACATTTGGTTTTGGTGGCGGACGTCCAGATATTTGGGCGCCAGAAGAAGACATTTATTGGGGAGCTGAAAACGAATGGTTAGGCAATAAACGCTATACAGGTGAACGCGATCTTGAAAACCCACTTGGAGCTGTGCAAATGGGATTGATTTATGTTAATCCGGAAGGCCCAGATGGAGTTCCAGATCCCCTTGCAAGTGGAAAGGATATTCGTGAAACATTTGGACGCATGGCGATGAATGACGAGGAAACAGTTGCGCTTGTTGCCGGCGGTCATACCTTTGGTAAGGCTCATGGTGCTGGTGATGCTGATCTTGTAGGGGTTGAACCAGAAGGCGCTCCACTTGAACAGATGGGATTTGGATGGAAGAGTGCACATGCGTCAGGTCACGGAAGAGATGCCATCACAAGTGGTCTAGACGGTGCTTGGACTGCTAATCCTACTCAATGGGATAATGGATATTTTGATCTACTATTTGGCTACGAATGGGAGCTGTTTAAAAGTCCAGCAGGTGCCAACCAATGGCATGCTATCAATCCTAAAGATGAAGATCTTGCGCCAGACGCCGAAGATGAGTCAAAACGGGTACCAACCTTTATGACAACAGCGGATATGGCCCTTCGTGAAGATCCAATCTATAAAGAGATTTCAAAGCATTTTCATGAGAACCCAAAAGAATTTGCAGATGCATTTGCTCGAGCATGGTTTAAACTCCTTCATCGCGATATGGGGCCTGTTAACCGGTATATGGGTCCTGAAGTTCCTAAAGAAGAGCTTATTTGGCAAGACCCTATTCCAGCAGGTAATACCAACTATGATGTAGATGCTGTTAAATCACGTATCTCAGAAAGTGGGTTAACTGTACAAGAAATGGTTGAAACGGCTTGGGCAAGTGCTTCAACGTTCCGCGGCTCAGATATGCGCGGCGGGGCCAATGGTGCTCGTATTCGTCTTGCTCCACAGAAAGACTGGGAAGTGAATAAGCCAGAACAACTTAGTCGTGTATTAGGCGTTCTCGAAGGCATAGCTTCTGAATTAGGTGCATCTGTTGCAGATGTAATTGTTCTTGCCGGTAATGTTGGCATTGAGCAAGCATCGGGAGCAAGCGTTTCATTTACTCCAGGCCGTGGAGATGCATCACAAGAGCAAACAGATGTAGAGTCATTTGATGTTCTTGAGCCTGGTGCTGATGGTTTTCGTAATTATCAAAAGGCAGAGTTTTCAGTGAGCCCAGAAGAGATGCTGCTTGATAAAGCTCAATTACTAGGACTAACAGCGTCAGAAATGACGGTGCTTGTAGGTGGTATGAGAGCTTTAGGTATTAGTTCAAATGGCCAGGGTGTTTTCACTGATACTCAAGGCAAATTGAGCAATGACTTTTTTGTTAATCTGCTCGATATGGACGTAGCCTGGGAAGCCACAGGTAGTAACACCTACGAGGCAACCGACCGGTCTTCAGGCGAAAAAGTTAGAACAGCTTCAAGAGTAGATCTTGTATTTGGATCTAATTCTCAGCTTCGAGCTATCTGTGAAGTCTACGGGTCTGATGATTCACAAGAGAAGTTTGAGAAAGACTTTATTGCCGCTTGGAACAAGGTAATGAATCTTGACCGGTTTGACATTTCTTAATCTTCTTATTAATAAAAAATTATAAACACGTATTTAAGTATTGGGCTTGGATGATCCTTAATCTCCAGGCCCAAAACTTTTTGAATTACAGCTTTGAATGACTTCCATCACAAAATGGTTTTGTCGATGAGTGCTTGCACCCACAAAAGAAAACCGTTTTAGTTTCATCTGCTTCAAATTTAACTGGAACAAATGTTGAATCTTTATGTGAACCATCGCAGAAGGGTTGATTGGCGCTTTTGCCGCAAGAGCACCAATAGTAGGATGAGCCACTTTTGACTTCTATAGCATATGGTGATTTTTGAACAATTATTGCTTCCATTATTTTTTCTCTGTTAGTTTCGATGGATTGAACCTTACCAAGAACCAATCTTTCACATAGAATGAAAAGCCAGCAAACGGATATTTCATAGATAAGTACAATTGTTATATAGCACGAAAAAGACGTGTAAGGATGCTGGATTTTGTATTTTTATAGAAAATCAGAAGTTTCAAATTCTTTATAGGCTCAGATTTGAGAATTAGACAATTAGTAATAGCTGCTAAAGAGAGGAATCAATTAGCTTCACAAATTTGTGAAGTATTTGACCTAGAAATAGCTTTTTATGATCCTGGAATTACCCATTTTGGTCTCGAGAATGTCTTAATCCCTGTAGGAAACACGTTTATAGAAATAGTCAGCCCCATTGAAGAAAATACAACTGCAGAAAGATTTCTCAATAAACGTTCTGGCGATGGCGGGTATATGGTAATTATTGAGGTTGATGATTTTGTTAAGGAAAAAAATAGAATTTTAGGAAATAACATAAAAATAGTTTGGGAAGCGGATAGAAATGAAAATGGCGTTCACGCTCAAGCTATTCATCTACACCCCAAACAAGTGGGTGGCGCTATTTTGTCTCTGGATCAAATGAAACCAAAGTCTGCTTGGCTTTGGGCCGGACATGAATGGGAAAGTCACATAAATAACACATCTAGTAATTGCCTTGTAGGAGTTCATATTCAGTCTTCACTACCTAAGGCTTTAATGTCCAGATGGGAAGAAGCACTTGGCAAAAAGGGGGACCCAGAGGGTTTAAAAATCAGTCTTGACGAATCTTATATTAAGTTCACCGAAGAACTTGATGATA
Source organism: Dehalococcoidia bacterium (assembly GCA_029941095.1). Lineage (GTDB taxonomy): Bacteria > Chloroflexota > Dehalococcoidia > UBA6926 > UBA6926 > UBA6926. The sequence continues at coordinate 228 of JAPYRO010000147.1, read as the reverse complement.
GAGGGGAAGGTATAAATGCTTTCAAAATTTCAGTTAAAAACAAACAAACCATTTTAGAAAAAGCTAAAAGTTTGAATTTGTTAGAGGACGGAAATATTTTTATTGGGGGTGTTAATTTCCTTTTAGAGTAGTGCACTTTATTTGTAAATTTTTAATAGCTATATAGAAAAAGCAATCTGAGGAGAAGGCTATGTTAGGTTACGTCACAATTGGTGTGAAGGATATGGG
>JAPYRO010000146.1 GCA_029941095.1 Dehalococcoidia bacterium | reverse complement strand
CTTCTGATCAATAAGTGAACTTAAAACGTCTCCCTGCAGTTTTTCGAGAAGAGCCCGGTCTCTTGTTACATCTAAACCCCTTTGTAGTGCCGTCATGCCCACCATTTGAGAGACGTCGCTTTTAAGAATAATGTTTTCACCGACAATTGCAGCAATACCATCTATCTGTATATCTTGATTTTGTCCGTATAAAAAGAATGCGCAAGCAAGTAAAGCCTTAATAAAATTATACATTGTTTACAATCCCTCGAGGTTTAACTCAAATAAATATTCTTGCTTTAAGCTGTCTATAATAGATGCAGATTGTATTGCTGCCTTTCTTTTTTGGATAACCAAATAAATATTGTCAAAGACATCGTCAAGGCTACGATAAGTTCCTTTTGGAAATCTTTTTATTACCTCGACAACAGTAAAGCTGGGACCCGTTTTGATTGGACCGATGTAATTGTTTTTTGAGCCACCGAACACTGCTTTATTTATTGTCGGCAGCAGTTGATCCTCTTCAACACTAATTGCACTAACACCATGTTTTACAAAAAGTTCATTCCGTTTTTTATTGCCCACACCCCTTTCCAGAATCGCTCTTATTTTATTAGCACTCTTTTTATCGTCTACACTAAAATTGTTTATTAGCGCCTCGCCCCGACGACGTTTAAACATTTCTTTTTGCTCTGTATAGAAATCTTTTATTTCCTCTGTAGAAACATGAACCCGCGACTGCAAGACCATGCCTAGGTATGTTTGTCCAATAAGTTTTTTACGATAATCATCGACTTGACCCATAACGGTGAGGTCTTTGTTAAAACCAGCACGAATGCCAGCAAGATAAAGCAGCTCAGCCTTGACCCATTGAGTTACCTGGTTTTCTACCTCTGCCGCCCGGTATTCAGGAAGTCGATTCAACACCACATCTTTTGTAAGCACAGAATTTCCCACCCTTGCCAAAACCTCGACACTATCATTTGTTTTGTTGCAGCCAACAAGGGCGAAGAGGGCAACAACGGTAACTATACCCGACGGTTTAAACATCGTTGTAAATTAAGTATTATTGTTATCATAATAGAATAATTCCGCGTTCTGTATAAGCATTGTTAGCGGCTCATCGCTCATACTACAGAAAAACTCCAGTCCAAAAGAATCTTTATTTGCCTGTTTAAACATGTATTTTATTCCAGTTTTTTCTAAAGCGTTCATTAATTTGCCTATAGACAGCTTGTTTGGTGTTCTAACGTCAGCATCTGTGAGCGTAAGAACAACCCGGTCTTTTTTGATAAAAATGCTCTTAACTAACGTGTTTGTATATGCTATTCTTATTTCAGTTATTTTATATAGATTTGTTGTGTCAGATCCGGGCCTACCAAAGCGATCTGTTATTTCTTCGTGAATAGCACATATGTCTTGTCTGTCTTTGGCGGCGGAAAGTCGTTGGTAATAAAACAAACGATCTTGTGATAGGGGCATATAGCTGTCGTTGAATGAGGCGTTCCCGAAATATTGTATTGTGGGTATGCGAAAATTGTTTACCACACCCCTTGATTTGTTTAGCTCTTCATTAAACATTTTGCAATAAAGATGATAACCTACGCTTGAAATATGACCACTTTGTTCGTAGCCGAACACATTTCCCGCACCACGAAGCTCAAGATCTTTTATAGCTATTCTGTAGCCAGATCCAAGGTTCGTATTTTCTTGTATTGTTTTTAGTCTTTCTATTGCTTCCTCAGAAAGGGCCCCCTCTTTTGGTATAATTAAATAACAAAAACCCTGTCGATCGCCGCGCCCAACTCGGCCCCGGATTTGGTACAGTTGGGATAACCCATACAGGTGTGAAGCGGTTATGATGATCGTGTTTGCGTTGGGAACATCTAAACCAGCTTCTATAATGGTTGTTGAGATCAACACCTGAATATCACCACCAAAAAATGAAAGAATCACTTTTTCTAATTCGCGACTGTTCATTTTTCCATGGGCTGACGCTATTTTCACATCAGGAAGCATTTCGGATATCTTTTTCTCGTAAAAAGGTATTGACTCAATCTTGTTGTGTAGGAAATAAACCTGTCCACCGCGACTTACTTCTATTTCCATTACCTTTTTTATAAATTCCCAATTTTGATAAATGATTTGAGTTTTTATGGGCACCCTTTTCACTGGCGGTGTGTTAATTAAACTCACAGATTTAAGCCCAAGTAGAGATTGCTGAAGCGTGCGCGGTATTGGGGTAGCCGTAAGCGTTAATACGTCAAGAGATTTTTTTATTTTTAATAGTTTATTTTTATGAATTACACCAAACCGATGTTCATCGTCAATTATTAATAACCCCAACATCCCTTTCGGTATATTATCGCTCAACAACTTGTGCGTGCCCACCAATATATCGACACGTTTATGCTGCATATTGTTAATAATTTCTTTTTGTTTTTTTGTTGTTGTGAAACGTGACAGCATCTCCACAGTTACCCCGAAATTTTCCAGTCTATTTTTAAATAATATATAGTGCTGATCTGCAAGTATTGTTGTTGGCACCACCACCATTACAAAAACGCCAGAAAAAGACGCCTTTGCTGCGGCCCGTAGCGCAACTTCTGTTTTCCCGTAGCCAACATCCCCAATTATTAGCCTGTCCATTAGCCCGGGCGATGTCATGTCTTTGTAAATGTCGATTATTGCTGCTGCCTGATCCTCTGTTTCTATATATGGGAAACTTTTTGCTAATTCGCGTTCTAGATAGTCTTCTTTTTTATAGCCCACCTCTCGTCTTGACTGGCTGTTTTTATTCACCTCAACCATCTCACCAATAATGTTTCTAATATTTTTCTTTGTTTTTATTTTCCTGGAGGACCAATTTTTGTTGCCAAGGTCGTTTAACCTTGGTTTTTTAGCCCCAATTAGTGGTGCTATCATATCTACGCGTTGTGCAGATAATTGAACTGTCGCGTTATTTGCGTATTCTAATTTAAGATAATCCATGTTTTGTTTCCTTACTAGGCCCCTATATATACCTATGCCGAAATCGACGTGTGTTATGAAGTCTCCCCATTTATAGGAATTATAATTTTCTAAATTATCTTTTTCCATTTGTCTATTTTTTATTTTTTTTCTACCTCCGCCAATTATGGCAATTCCACACCCCTCTATTGCAATATTTTCATTTATATACCCATTTATATAAACTGCTTTATCAGAAAATAATTTTTTCATTTTCTTATCACCGCCAACAACATATACTTTGGAGTAATCAATATTAATTTTCTCTATATTGTTCTTCGAATCCAGGCTTATGTTATTTAATACTAAGGAGTCTGACTC
>JAPYRO010000145.1 GCA_029941095.1 Dehalococcoidia bacterium | reverse complement strand
GATTTCTCAAAACTCACAATCACAACTTCGTCCTGATGCTTGGAAATACCCTTGACATAAGGAAGAATCTGACTTGGGCCCAATGGATCAAGAAGGCCATCATATGTAATGTATAAAACAGTCACGGAGAGACTAAAAATACGGGCTTGCGTCCTCCATGTTATTTAATGAAACTAACTCAATTTCTTGTGCGATAGGTAAAGCTTCCACTTGCAATCCTTTCGAAACCAGATGTTCGATAATGTAGAGAAAACCATGCTCCCCTGTGGACTTGCCCCACTTATTCGGTAATTCTTCACGGAGGGCCTGTAGCGTCAATGATCTACGGAATATGAAAAGACCTATATCTCTTTCACCAGGTCCCAGATCAGTTATACCCTCCTCGCGAGTCTCAATCAGGTGAGTTACATTGCCTGATTTGTCACGCAGTACTACCGTATAGGCCTCATCAACAACCCTTGACGCAAAAGTAAAATCACTATCTTGATCTAAATGATGATTTATCATCGTCTCTACAGTTTCTTGCTTTATAAATGGAATATCGCCCCACACAAGTAATACATGTTCAGGGCTAGTAACCTTTTCTGAGCTATCAATGCAAAGCACGGCGTCACCCATTCCACGCGGCATTGATTGAAGAACTAGTTGGGCCTGAATGTTATTTTTCAATAAACACTGTTTGATTTGTTCTTTTCCACCTTCGTTTACGATTACAGTTGGCTCAGCATCGTAAGGAGCGAGAAGCTCGGCTAAACGTACTAAGATCGGTTTGCCTTTAATCGGGAAAAGTGTTTTCGGGTAAGGCAAATTAACTCGGGATCCAACACCAGCAGCAGCGATCACAACAGAGATCTCACCCATAAGGTATGTTCATTTTAATGGCTTTTCCTTTTTTATATAATCCTTAAGAAAATATTTTGCTTCCCACCCTAAAGCTGTAGTTTTATCACTTAATACAGGGGCATCTAAACGATTGCCCTTTCTTGCTGGTAGCATTTTAACAGGTAATCCAATCATATCCGCAAGCTGTAATATACTAAATGATTGATGGGACCCAATACCATAACCATCTCCATATCCTTTGTCAGCCACTAAAAGTAATCCATTCACTATATCTCTTACATCAGTAAAATTTCTTTTTTGTGTACCGGGAGAAACAACAGGCAAAACCTTTTCACCACTTTTCTTGAGGTGTAAAAAAATAGCTACTACCGTGGCATATTTTCCTAGTGCTATTTCTCCTTCCCCATAAACATTATAAAAATAGGTTATTGCATATTTAAGATTAAACCATTCACAATATGTTTTTATTAGTTCACAATTTGTATGTTTTACAAAAGCGTATGGACTTTGATGTATTGTTGTTCCTTGATCCCCAAATTTAGTACTTGATCCAGAGTAAATAATTTTAGCCTTTTTGTCTTTGGCAAATTTTAGAACTTCATATATTGAGTTCCAGTTATAATCAAAAACAAGATCAATATCTTCAAAACTTCTCTCCACACGAGGATATTCACCCAGATGAAATATAACGTCTATTTTCTGGTCCTTGAAAATATCTGCTATCTGTTTGGTGTCCCCAGTAAAATAAGCAACCCCATCTACGTGATTATTTAGAGTTCCAGAAGAGTAATTATCTAAACTAAATACAGAATAATTTTTTCTTAAAAGACTTTCACAAAGATGACTACCAACGAATCCTGCACCACCAGTGACAAGTATTTTTCTCACGATTAAGCATCCATCTCAATCATCTTTTTATACCAAAGCCATGCTGATTCAATAATGTTCTCTAGCGAACTATTTACAGGACTCCATAAAAGTTCTTTTCTAGCCTTGGTAGAATCAGCAATTAAAATAGGCGGATCACCAACACGTCTAGGTGCAATGCCAAAAGGAACATCAAGTCCAGTTACTTTTTCTACCATATGGATAACTTGTTTTATTGAAAATCCTTCACCATTCCCGAGGTTATATGATGTTGTAACACCATCCTGTTTAAGTTTTTTGTATGCAAGAATATGTGCATCTGCTAAATCTGTAACATGAATATAATCTCTTATGCAAGTCCCATCAAAAGTATCATAATCGTCTCCATTTACATTAAAGTTATTGGTAGTTTGTGTGCAGGCATCAAATAGCAATGGAATTAAATGCGTTTCTGGGCTATGCAATTCTCCAATCTCGAGATCCTTATCTGCTCCGGCAGCATTAAAATACCTCAAGATGACCGAGCGTAATCCATGTGCCGAAGAAAAATCATTAATTATATTTTCGGAAGCTACCTTAGATTTACCATAAGGACTTATCGGATTCTGTGCATATGTCTCATTTATTGGCATGCTCTCTGGAGCTCCGAAGGTGGCACAACTACCGGAAAATATTAAGTTATTGATAGACTCTTGTAACATGCATTCTGCTATATTTAAGGTTCCCACAACATTATTTCTATAGTATTTTTTTGGCTTTATAATGGATTCACCAACATATGCATACGCTGCAAAATGCATTACAGCTTCTGGCTGATATTTATTAAGAACATAACGCAATTTATCTTGGTCAAGAATGTCGCCCTCTTCGAAGGGGCCCCATTGAATAGCGTCTCTATTGCCGTTACTCAAATTATCATAAGTTACAGGAGTGTGTCCCTCTTCCGCCAGCATTTTACAAACATGGCTGCCTATATACCCCGCCCCCCCAGTTATAAGTACATCTGACATATTTCTAATACATATATCTCAAAAAGACTACAAAACGTGAAATGGTTTTCATCATAACCCGATCAATGGGATCCTTATCCATATACTTCCTTGAAGATTGACAAATAGGTAGGCTGGTTAACTTTAACAGAGTATCTGTTTAAAACGCGTAATCTAGATGCTTCTCCAACACGTGCCCTAAGAGCAGGATCGTCAATTAATCGAGTAATAGTTGTGATCCATTCACGATCATTTTTCACGAGAAAACCTGAGATTCCATCTTCAATTACTTTAAAATTCATTCCAACTGCACTCGCTACGGTTGGAATACCTAATGCCATATACTGCAGAGCCTTTAACCCACTCTTACCATACACCCAAGGTTCATCGGGTAATGGGTAGAGACCAATATCTATTCTCCTTAAATCATCTACTTCTGTGCTTTCTCTCCAAGGTAGTGCCTCTAATTCTATTCCATCAATATTAAATGATGCATCTCCTATAACAAGAATTTTGACGGAACGTGAACTTGAAATGTTTTGCAACACACTCTCTAGAAGGTAGAGATACCGGCTCGTACTATGGCTCCCACTCCAACCGAGTACCAACTG
>JAPYRO010000144.1 GCA_029941095.1 Dehalococcoidia bacterium | reverse complement strand
GTCAACACTGACCAGCATGCCCTCGTTCGCAAAATTACTTACTACAGAACAAAGATGGGCGATTGTTTACCATTTGAGAACACTTCAGGGTTCTTAAATGGTCTTAACGTTCTCGATTTGGTTAAGAGTAGCTTCTTGTAGTTTTATCAGTGCTGCACTTTGTGTCACAGGATAAATTTCTGGTACATCCAGAGATTTATATCCATCCGCAATAGCTGAGAATTCATTCAAAAAATGTTCATGTAAATTGTTGAGGGTGGGATGAGGCCGCGTTATATGCCCCTTCGCGAGTACTGTTTCGAGAAGAGGGTGGCCGCCAAAATATTGGGTTTTATCCTCATCGTCGAGAGCAAGGACATCTTTATCGTTGGCACCATTGTCTCGAGTAAATCGAAAAACCTGTTTTCTTCCGGCTAAGGTCTCTTTACCTTTGCTTAATTTCATTACCGGTTTGTTTTTGTACTCTACCAATTTATACACGCAATCGATCGCAGGAGAGTCACTAGAGGTGGCCATCTTTGTCCCAATACCGAAACTGTCTATCGGAGCATTCGATTCCACAAGTTGATTAATTATATGTTCATCAAGGTCTCCGCTAACTATGATTTTTACCTGCGGTAGCCCGGCGTCGTCTAACATCTTACGGACTTCTTTTGAGATTGATCCAAAATCGCCACTGTCTAGCCTCACCCCATTAAGATGATGGCCATTTTTCAGCATTTCTTGAGCGACCTGTATAGCATTTTGGGTTCCCTGTTCGGTATCAAAAGTATCAACTAAGAATGTGCTTTCATCCGGGAATGAACGGGCGAATGCTCTAAACGCTTCTAATTCTGAATCGAAACTAGTTATGAATGAATGAGCCATTGTGCCAGATATTTTTTGGGAATGCTTTGCTGCTCCATGCAGATTCCCAGTACTTGCGATGCCAACTATTTTTCCTATTCGAACTAAGGAATCAGCAGAATCAATACCATGGGATCGCCTCGATCCAACTTCACTTATGGTGCGACCTTTAGCTGCGTATATGGATCTTGCGGCTTTTGTAGCCAACAAAGTTTCTAGATTGACTCTGTTTAATAAGTAATTTTCAATTATTTGGCCTTCAATTAAGGGAGCTGTAATTTCAAGAACAGGTTCATTTGGGAAAAATATAGTCCCTTCTTGTATAGACCGTACTTGTCCAGTAAATTTTAATTCGCTGAGGTAATCCAAGAATTCATTCTCAAAATGATTTAGCGAGCGAAGATAATCAATGTCAGTCGAGTTAAATCGAAAGCTTTGTAAATGATCTAATATATCTTCTAAGCCAGCGAATACCATATAGCCTCTGGAAGGCGAGAACCTACGTATGAAAAGGCTAAAAGTTGACTCACCAATTCGGTCATTTTGCCAATAGGCTTGGGCCATAGTTAGTTGGTAAAAAGCCGCGAACAAACTCTTTGAAAATGTACCTTGCTCTTTTTTCATTGCTAATATTTTCTCGTCCTAAACCTTGCGCATTGTGATATTTCTAAAAAGAAAACGGTAGAATCACCTAATATAAGATTATAATTGTTCTTACTTGAGTAATGCAAAAAAGTTATTACCGAAGGTGTATTTATTAGCCGGCCTCGTCTAATGAACCTATATATACCAACGTGTTAAATATTGCGAGAATGGTGAAGCCTATAAACACGCCTCCTATGATATCCATCCTTACGTCCAGAGATGAATAGAGGTAGTTTCGTAACCATGCAGTTATTATCACTGAGTCAACGAGTATTAATACATCAAAGATAACAAGTCGAACTTTGTTTCCTGGGTTTCGAATAAATACGGTGTGTAAAAATTCAAAAGGATTATTCATTAAATTCCCTATATAGTTTATATTTGAATGTATCCTATATAACCCTCTATGTCCAAGTCAAGTCGGGGGAGGATTTTGCCTGCAGTTCCGATGTAGTTAAAGAGAATCAGGGTTTAATACATTAATGGGATTGCCTTTTAAATACGCTTGGATATTTTCTACAGATTCTCCATAGAAAATATCATAATTTTCGGCAGTCACATATCCCAAGTGAGGTGTTAGTAATGTATTTTCCAAAGATAGAAAAGGATGGTTTTTCTCTAAAGGTTCTTCGTCAAACACGTCTAGTGCCGCTCCAGCTATCATTTGGGTTTGCAGTGCTTCTATAAGAGCATTTTCGTTAACGATTGGGCCTCTAGAAGTATTAATTAAGTACGCATTACTCTTCATAAGAGAGAGTTCTTTTTTTTGTATGATGCCTTTTGAAGACGCATTTAGGGGGATATGAATACTAATAATATCTGAGTCACTCAAAAGAGTATCCTTAGATACCGATTTTGCCTGATATTCGTCTGCTCTTTCTTGCGTCATGTTAGGAGACCAAACTAATAGCTCCATGTCGAATAGTGGTGCAACCTTTGCAACGTCTTTTCCAACTCTACCCAGCCCTATGAGGCCTAGTTTTTTCCCATCTAGACCAACCCCTATGCTCGTTTGCCATATACCTTCTCTTAATTTCTTATCCTCAAGAGCGATACTTCTTGTTAGGCTCAATATAAGACCCCAAGTTAACTCCGCAGTAGAATGACCAGGGCTTCCAGTGTTACAAATCGTTATTCCCAAATTAGTTGCAGCCTCGATGTCGATATTCAATTGTCTACCTCCGGTTGCTGCGATGAGGCGTAAATTTGTAAGTCTTTCTAAGATTGATTTGGTTAACCAGGTTCTTTCTCGCATAGTAACTAATATATTAAAAGGTAGTAATTTGGTAACTAAATCAGACTCATCCTCTATACCTATGTTAAATACGGTGATACTTGTATTTGAAGGAAGATTGGCCCAACCTCCGAAATCCAAAGCAACATTTTGGTAATCGTCCAGAATTGCTATGTTAATTTTATCCTCGCCTATATTGCCTTTTTGATGCATGGTTTTAAAATCTCCAACTCTATAACGAATTTTTGAACCTAAAATATCTTAAAGTATTATATAACCGACGGTTTCTTCTTAGAAGGAATCTACGGTTTCGTAGAATTCTTTGATTTTGGCTTACTTCTGATTCTTGTATTGTGGAATCTATTCCTAGCGCCGCATACGATGCTGCTATAAACCCCTTTCCTGAAAAAATTCTTCTGACAGAGCCTATTGCAAAGGTAACCAAGCTTATGAGAAGAGTTAGTCTTAGGAGATCAATAAATGAAAAATCTGTCGGCATAGTTGAATCTATGGCCGCTATCAAAAATTGAGCAGTAACAGACGAAGCTAAAATCCCCGCACCGATCAACGCCAGAGCTAGGAAAGGG
>JAPYRO010000143.1 GCA_029941095.1 Dehalococcoidia bacterium | reverse complement strand
GCCTTGGCCAAAAATCACACTATAGGTAAAAAAGGCGTTTAAACCCATCCCTGGTGCCAGTGCGATCGGCCAGTTTGCCCAGAGTCCCATTATCAATGTTCCAACAACTGACGCGATGATCGTAGCTGTGAACACGGCACCGAATTCCATTCCGGTTCCTGGAGTGCTTAGAATTTGTGGGTTAATAACCGTGATGTAAGCCATCGTAAGAAAGGTTGCTAAGCCAGCCATTAACTCGGTTCGCACCGAGGTACCTGCTTTGTTCAAACCAAATAGAGTCTCTAACATTTCGCCCCCCTATATGTTCCCATTAATATAGTTTTCCATTTATGAACATACCACATTTAGGAATTTTTGCCAAATATTCACTGTATATAGTGGCATTTTCGCTAAAGGTGCCACTATATAAATAGATTACGCCTTTTGATCAGTTACGTTATAGGCAGACTGTGTCACGGAGTAAGCCCAATAGAAAAATATAAACTGTAGCGGTAGACGGAAATAAAGTAGCGCAACAGGAATATCAGGAAAATCCTCAGGTGTGATAGCCATATAAATATTAACGGGATAAACAGCAACTAACAGAGCAACTAATCCCCAACCAGTTATTTTGCGCAGGCGAGGAATCAAAACACAGACGCCCCCCAGTACTTCAAAAAAACCACTGATATAAACAGCCTCAGAATGTAAAGGGAAATTAGGAGGCATAATGGATAAATAAAAGCTTGGATTAACAAAATGATCTGCTCCCGCATTGATAAAAAAAGTAGCCAAACTCAATAGAACCAACTTTTTCCACCAACTGGTAGGAAGTTGAAGTACGGCAATAAAATTAGTTAGAGGTTTCATCTTTTTATTAGATCTAAATTACTCCATAAAATATAAGTACCAAAATTCAGAAAATTTAAATTACTCCCGTTACGTCGTTACCTTAATCAGCAGCTTGCTAAAACCGATTTTCTTAAGGCTTTTTAGTAGTTTTCTGTAATAAAATTTTCTACCTCTTTATTCGAGCATAACCTTAAAAAATTTATATGAGCCAACTCAGGTTTGTTAATGAGTTCTTCATATATTTTACGATTTTTTGAGAAATTCATAATTGTCCAAAGAATCATAGAGTCACGTGTAAAAAGATGCTTCCAAATGGTTTCTCTATTCCCATTCCAGAGCTCCTCTTTCATTATACTTCTTATTAAGCTTCTCTTTATTATCCTATAAAGAACTATATGGAATGGTAAATCAAGATAAATAACCATTTGAACTCGTTTCCATTTGATGGGAATGGTCTTCACATAGTTTCCATCTAGAACCCACTCGTCAGAAGATAGAGCTTTTTCTAATTTTGAAGATAATTCCTCATCAGTTGACTCAACCCAATTAGGTTTCCAGTGTAATTCGTCCAACTGAATATACGGAATATTCAGTCTTTCAGCTATATGCTTGCCAACAGTAGATTTTCCAGCCCCTGATGTCCCTATAAGATTAATTCTCATTCCCACTCAATAATTCCAACTTTGTAAGTCTTTGTTTCTATTATGTATTTTTCAGACTTTCTAACAACTTTCTAACATTTGAGTAGATTTAGCGTACTCAACTGCGTGTATTACACTATTGGAAAGTAATAGAAACACTTAAAAGAGGTTAGGAACTTCCTTAACGGGCGCCTTTTCCGATATGGGCGATACCTTCAATTTCCACGTAGATGTCGGGCCCGGCCAGTTTCGAGACTTCGACTAAGGAACAGGCAGGGAAATCGCCTTCAAAAAACTCGGCCCTGGCCTTCCACACTTGTTTGTTGTTCTGAATGCGCGTGACAAAAATAGTGAGCTTGGTAAAGTCCGCCATCTTGCCGCCAGCGGCCTCAATCAACGCCTTGTGTTTCTCGAAGATGATTTTGGTTTGCTCGTATTCATCCGCCCCGTCGATGGTCACGCCATCGGCATTTCGCGATGTCAAGCCGGAAAAGTATGCGATGCCATCAGACACAATGCAGTTAGACCAACGCTCGGGCGCTGGTTCTGGTGCTTTCGGGCTGGTGTAACGGGTAATCATTCTTAAATCCTTTCTTTTAAAACGTTTATAAACAATAGATTAGTAGATGAAATCTACTCCCACTCGATCGTACCTGGCGGTTTTGATGTTATATCATAAACGACTCTGTTTACGTTTGGTACTTCGTTTATGATTCTACTTGATATAGTTTCTAGTACTTCGTAGGGAAGCCGGGCCCAATCTGCAGTCATGGCATCTTCACTGTGAACTACTCTAACTGCTATGACAAAGCCGTATGTACGATCATCTCCCATAACTCCTACTGATTTTGAATTTGTTAAAACCGCAAAAGCTTGCCATGTTTCTTTGGTTAATCCAGCGTTTTCGATTTCATTTGTGACTATATAGTCTGCCTCTCTAAGGATCTCTAATTTTTCTGGAGTTATATCTCCTATGATTCTTATCGCAAGACCAGGTCCTGGAAAAGGTTGTCTCCAAACAATACTATCAGGTAGCCCTATTGTTGTTCCTACTTTTCGTACCTCATCTTTGAAAAGGTCGCGAATAGGTTCTACAAGTTCTAGATTCATTTTTTCTGGCAATCCACCAACGTTATGATGTGACTTAATTACTGCACCCACTCCACTGTCATCTACCATACTTTCAATTACGTCAGGGTAGGTGGTTCCTTGTACTAAAAATTTGGCATCCCCTAGTTGTTTTGCATTTTCTTCAAATACTGATATGAATTCGTTGCCAATTAACTTCCTCTTTTGTTCAGGATCCGTGACTCCTGAAAGAATTGAAAGAAACCGATCTTTTGCTTTTACGTGAACTAAGGACATTTCCATATGATCTGAAAAAGCTTTAATGATCGATTCAGACTCTCCTTTACGTAGCAATCCGTTATCTACAAAGATACAGGTCAATTGATCACCTATTGCCTCATGGACTAAAGATGCTGCGACCGCAGAATCTACACCTCCTGATAAACCACAGATTATTTGCTGACCACCTACTTGTTCTCTTATTTGATTTACAGTAGTTTCTACAAACTGCGTTGGTGTCCAATTTTTCTCTGCTTCACAAATCTTGAACAAAAAATTTGCTAGTACCTCTTTACCCATTGGAGTGTTAACTACTTCTGGATGGAACTGGATACCGTATTTGTTGTTCGAGTTCGCCATTGCTGCGTAAGGGGAATTCATTGACAGTCCTATAGATTTAAAATCACTCGGTAAAGTTTCGACTTTATCTGCATGGCTCATCCACACATCGATCTGTGATGGGAGTCCATCAAAAAGTATAGATTCATTTTTTTTGATTTTTAAATAAGATTTTCCGTATTCTCGATTTTTTGATGGATTAACCT
>JAPYRO010000142.1 GCA_029941095.1 Dehalococcoidia bacterium | reverse complement strand
CCCTCAAAATCATAACTCTGGACCTCTGGTGAAGAAGAATTGTCTAGGTAAACTACTAATTCAAAGGAAGGAATACCCGCCATATTATTACGTATCTGGACTATCATTTTCACATAATCTCCTTTGAATACAGGGTCTCCGGAATCTACAGAAACCAAAGTTAAATCATAATCGGGAGTGGCGACATTAATTAGCAGGGATTTGACATTGTTGCTTTCATCAAGCTCATCAATAACTTTACCTGCGTCCATGTGTCCTGAAACACTAGGTTGCTGCTCATTCCAAGTATATTCTCCCGTGATGTTGTAAAATTCACCTTCATCCAAGGAAAGTTGCCATGAATCTATTATTTCACCATCCACTCTCAATTCAACTATACAATTAGAGACAGCCATGGCTCCTGTGTTAAAAGTTGTAATTATTATATTTGATGGGATTCCACGCACAGCTTGCCCCTCAATCGCAATTTCGTAAACGGTCATATCTGGTTTTGCTTCAAATATTTCAACTTCAAAAGTAAAATTATTATCGTTCTCTTCCCATTCCTCTATTTCATCCAATGGATCTATCCTAACAACCAGCGTATGATTTCCTAGAATATCAGTACCACTATTTTTATCCCAAGTAATAGAGGATTGAGCAGCTCCGGGGATTATGGCCTGACCCCTTCGAGTAGCATTTGCTATATTATCTATAAAACTGTAACCAATCAATGATTCAGTACCACTCTCGGGAATATCGTAGAAACCAATTCTAACATTGTTAGCTTCCACCACATAATCCTCATTCAGAACCTGGATAACCAAACTAACTGCATGATCCTGATAAGGTAAATCAAGCCAAGAATCATTAGGGTCAACTGTAAGATTCCAGGACTCATCCAATGTTAATTCAGGCGTATGTGCACGGATAGTCACTTGAGTGTCAAAAATATTGTCGTCTTCACTAAGCTCTTCAACCTGCCCATCTGAATCCAAAAAGACCTCGATAGTATAATCACCAATATCATCTGGAAACCAAGTAATATTGAACTGAGCGGTCTCACCCTGACCAACAATAACTCTCATCTGAACTGTCTCAATGATAGAGGTCGTGCCGTTTAGAATCTGTCTGAATTCAATATAGAAATCGCTACAATCAGCCCTTCCCGCATTTTCAAACAGTGCCACAATATCAACATTATCTCCTTCGGCAGGATTCTCTGGAGTTATAATTAAAGTAAAATCTCCTTCAAGACCCTTGAGATTAGCTAAAGCTTCTGAATAAATAGTAAATTCATACACTATCCTATTATTATCCTCATTCGTTTCATTAATATCATCTTCATAATCAACAGCTATAGTCAATACACGGTCGCCAACACCACCACAACCATCTAGGCCCTCTGGATTACATGTAAATTCAACTATGGCCTTCCTACTTTGATCTATAACTGCTTCAGTAGATTCATAGATAGGCATACACTGGTCATCAACGTCACATTCCGAAGTACTATTCCAAACAACAATTTTTACATTATTAGCAGGCTCAGCTCCATTATTGACCACTTCAAAACTAATTTCCAGACCCTCGCCCTGAATGGGAAATTCAGGTGAAAAAGTAAAATTAATTGGTTCTAAATCACAATTACCGAACTCACAAGCCTGTGCTTCATCAGATGTTAGCAAAACAATTGCCAAAAAGAACAAAATTATGGCGATGAACCAGGTATATGTTCGAAACATAATAGTAAGGTAATGAATTACTACATAAAAGTACTCCTTCAAGGTAAAAAATGGAAACAGAGAGTTTATAATGGGCACTTTTTGCGAATACATGAACCCCGTTAGCGTGCTGGACTACAGGTACGGTACCGAAGAAATGCGAAACATTTTCAGGGCTGATTCATATTTGGGATTCTTATTGGATGTTGAAGCCACACTAGCTGAAGTTCAGGAAACAAAGAAAATTATCCCTAAAAATACGTCGGAAAATATACGCAAGGCAACATCTTTAGTTAAACGTGAAAGAGTAGAAGAAATAGAATCCGAGATTAATCATGATATAATGGCAGTTGTAAAAGCACTTGAAGAAAAATCAGGGAATGCAGGAAAATGGATCCACTTTGGGGCTACGAGCTATGATATTGTAGATACTGCTAGATCCATACAACATAAAAATGCCCTGGCCCTAATCGAAAAAGCAATTGATGATTTAATAATTTCATTGAGTAAACTAGCTAAAAAACACAAGAAAACAGTAATGCTGGGTAGAACCCATGGTCAATGGGCAACACCAATTACATTTGGCCTCAAAATAGCTGTTTTTCTTTCTGAACTGAATCGGCATAAAGAACGTCTAGACGAGATTAAGCCTAGAATTGTAACTGGGAAATTTTTGGGAGCTGTAGGTTCCGGAGCTGCCATGGCTCCACATACTCTGGAAGTACAAACCGAAGTCTGTAATAGATTGGGCTTAAACGAACCCTTAGCCACCACTCAAATACTTGGCAGAGACCGAATAGCTGAACTTGTTGCTTGGGGATCCAATCTGGCCACAAGCCTAGAAAAATTTACCTTAGAAGTTAGAAATCTTCAAAGAAGTGACATCGGAGAGGTCGCTGAAGCCTTCAACAAGAAAAAACAAGTTGGATCTTCTACTATGGCTCAAAAAAAGAATCCCATCACCTCTGAAAATATTGGAGGTCTAGCCAGAGTTGTGCGATCAATGATCTACACCACTTATGAGAATAATTTACAATGGCATGAAAGAGACCTAGCTAATTCAAGTAGTGAAAGAATAATACTGCCTCAGTTTTACATCCTGCTTGAATATATACTGATTAAGACAGAAAATGTCTTTTCAAATCTATTTGTAAATGTAGAACGTATGAAAGAAAACCTTGATGCGGCAGAAGGATTACCTATGGCTGAGGCGTTTGTTATCTCACTCAGCAAGACAGATTTGGGAAGACAGGCCGCACACGAATTAATAAGACAAATTACAATGGATGCCGAAGAAACAGGTAAAAAATTCTCGGATGCTGTGTGCGAAAATAAGATTGTAAGAGAGAAAATCGGGGAAAAGATGATCGCTAAGTGTCTAGAACCTAAAAATTACGTTGGACATTCATCCGAGATCGTGGACCGGGTCTTGAACTCAGTAAAATGAATTGTTATGCAATAGTAAATAATGGAAACCAAAGCCTGAAGAGACTTGGAGACAAGATTATAATTTCCTTATCAAAGCAGAAAATATTTGCAAAATATAGAGTCTTTGGAAGGATTATAGTCCTGGAAAGTGAGCAGGAGTTAAGTGAGGTTATTCTAAATAGCAAACCTCTGTATCCTTGCATATTTACTAACTCCAAAGAGCATGAGATATATG
>JAPYRO010000141.1 GCA_029941095.1 Dehalococcoidia bacterium | reverse complement strand
AGCCTCACTGAAGGGTTTTATTGGTAATACGGCTTTAACACGTCTGTTTGTTCTTGATAAAAAGGGTGCGGAAGATTTAAAACGTCATGCAAATCAAGAAATGACGTTTTTGGCGGAATTGCTTCCAAATCTATATGAAATGAAAAAAAAAAAATAAAAAGGAAATATTGATTTTTTACTTATCCACAGAAACTATATCCAAGACTGAAATCCTTGTGATATAGTCTTTAGAAATTCTGTGGGGGAAATCCAATGTCAATTAGGCAGTTAGCTTACGTAGCGCTTTTAACTTTTATATTATCCATTAATTCAATCTCAGCTCAAGAGAATGCAGCAAGTATAGCTCCAAATGAAATTGAAGAAATAATAGTAACGGGATCGCAAATTAAAGGGGCTAAAATTACTGGAGCTTTAAACGTTTCAGTCATTACAGGCGTAGACATTGAAGCGATTGCAGCTGATTCTGGTGATGGCTTGCTAGAACATATAGCAGAACAAGGGCTAAACTATTTTACTGAAGCCGAAGACGCCGCTGGTGGTGTAAATGCATCTCGTGGTGATGTTGGAGCTTATAACTTAAGAAATTTGGGTGTTGGTAACTCTCTTACCCTTCTTAACGGAAGAAGATTAGTTAACTCACCTGGTTATCAAACTGAGTTAATCGGGGGGGATTACGTCCCAACCGTTAGTGTGAATGCAAACATAATTCCAGTATCTGGACTTGAAAGATTAGAAATTTTACGGGATGGTGCTTCAGCTATTTACGGTGCAGACGCTGTGGCCGGTGTAATAAACAATGT
Source organism: Dehalococcoidia bacterium (assembly GCA_029941095.1). Lineage (GTDB taxonomy): Bacteria > Chloroflexota > Dehalococcoidia > UBA6926 > UBA6926 > UBA6926. The sequence goes on along the minus strand of JAPYRO010000141.1, from coordinate 2,639 downwards.
ATTGCAGACAGATTTTGAAGGTTTTAACGTTACAGCTAGAGTTAATGGATTCGAACACTTTGATGCCGAAGACATGAAAATAACCGCTAAGTGGGGGTCGTTCTTTAATGAAGGAGCTACCAATGTAAGTGTATTTTTTGACTACTACGATCGTGAAAACATCAACGCACAAGAAGACCCAAGATGGGGTGCAGGAGATCACAGGCCTTTTGTTGACGATGACTCGCCTTGGAAAACAAGCACTTCTTTTAGAAACTTAAGCTCACACTCTCTTCATGGTCAATTTGATATGGTAAGTTCCAGTGAGCATGCTGGAGAGAGTTACAATCATGTGTGGACCGACTCCAATGGAGAATTTGAAATTTTTCCTTTAGGCGATGCCAAATGTACCAATAGGGGTCATCCCCTATTTGATACAGGGTATGGAACTTGTATTGCTCAAGACGGAAATGGCGCTTTAAGAAGTAATTTCTGGGGCAAAACCGATGTTAGATCTGAACTAGTTAGAACCAATATTGTGATGTTTATCAATCATGACATGGGCAATGGTATTGAATCATTCACAGAGTTTGCTTATTACGAATCGGATAGTGACAGAATTGCCCATGCTTCTTATGCATTTTCTTCCTCGAAGCATAGAGTGGGTCCAGATAATTACTATTTAAATCAATTAAAGGTAGATGTAGATGGTGTCCCAACAGCCATATTTGCAGGCAAAAATCTTTACATAGATAACTATCGATACATGGAGGTGCCCAGACTGGTAAATGTAAAAAAAGAAACTTACAGATTTCTTCAAGGATTCAGGGGCTCAAGCGGTGATTGGGACTGGGAAACAGCTTTCGTAACTTCTAAAGCTTCGTCTGACGATGTAACAAGCAACAGAATGTCTAATAATCTTTTAAAAGAAGCTTTGTATGACTCTACTCCAGCAGCTTACAACCCCTTTAGCGCAGGTGTAGATTCAAACATTGAGAGAACATTGATTGATGTCTATAGAAAAGGTTCAAGTGAACTCACGATGGTTGATTTTAAAATATCCAATAATTCCTTATGGGAGCTTCCGGCAGGAGATGTAGCTTTCTTGGTAGGGTTTGAGTATCGTGATGAAGAAATAACTGATAATAGAGATCCAAGACTAGACGGAACTATTACTTATACTGATTATGAAGGAGATACCTATCCGTTAGTTGCAGATGTTCTGAATTCATCACCAACAGGAGATGTTTCAGGCTCAAGAGATGTTGTATCTTTCTTTGCTGAACTGCAAATTCCAGTAACCGATTCAATTGACGTGCAAGCAGCAATTCGAACTGAGGATTTCTCTGACTATGGCTCCTCAACAGTAGGAAAACTGGCATTAGGCTGGCAAGTAGCGCCGTGGATTGATTTTAGAGGTTCAATATCATCAGCCTTTAGAGCCCCAAACATCGTTCAGGTGAATGAAAAGACTGTTGTGAGATCTGGAACAAGATATGACCGAGCAGCATTCCAAGTTAATGCCGTGCAAAGCGTTGAAAATGTAATTGATTCTGATTCACGTTACACCATACAAAGAATGGCAACGGGTGCAGAAAATCTTGAAGCTGAAGAATCAGACAACATATCCTTCGGTGTTGTGCTAACTCCAACAGATAATTTAATCGTTACCGTTGATGCTTGGAGCATTGAAAAAGATAAAACCATTGGCTTATTTGGTCGTGAAAACCAAACAGTTAATGACATGCTATTACGATTTGCCAATGGAACAAACAATTGCGCAACTTTTGCAGGAGATCCTTTAGTGGTAAGAGAAGCTCCTGACGATGGTGATGCAGCAGGTTTTGCAGCAGCAGGCGTATGCCCGTTTGGTGACATTAAATACATTAAAAATAATTACACCCATATGGCGGAAAGAACTGTTGAGGGACTTGATGTCGGTGTCTACTACAATTTTGAAAGCCAAGTGGGTAATTTTGATATTCGATACATTGGAACATTTCTTGATAAGTTTGAGCAAAAAGCCAGTGGGCAGTTTGCTGAACTTCAAGCCAAGAAAGATGCTGGTGAAATTCCAGAGTCAATTCCTTTAAAGGGTTTTGGTGATCTGCTAGGAAAAGACGGAATATATGACAACAAGCACACGCTAAGAGTGTCTTGGGACAAAGGGCCATACGGAGTTAGTTTATATGGGCTTAGGAAAGGTTCATTTGTGCAAACTTCATTGGGCTTAAAGGATGGCGTAGCTTACCTTGTTCCCTCTATGACAACATGGAATCTAACAATGTCTTATGACTTTGAATTAAAAGATCATGATGCAAGGGTTAGATTTGCTGTAAGAAATCTTGACGATGAAAGAGCTCCTACAGCGGATAGGTATTATGGATACTATGCTGATGCTCATCAAGACTATGGAAGAAACTACTACATTGATTTCACATTAATGATGAAATAAAACCAATAAATATAAAAGGAGCTATTGCTTCCTTTTTTTTATAAAATCAGTTTATGAATTTCATTAAAAATAATAAAGGATTTTTATTGGGAGTTATTTCCGCCTTAATTGTATTAATTTCATTCTTACGTATTTATGAGCCTTAAAAAACCCTTACATACGCCATATAAAAATGGAAAAGGAGGAATAAGAGTAGGCCTTCAAC
>JAPYRO010000140.1:3169-3479 GCA_029941095.1 Dehalococcoidia bacterium | reverse complement strand
ATGAAGCAATAGCTGAAGCGCCACCATCAACCCCAGTTAGGGTATTAGGCCTTCCTGTGGTACCTCAACCCGGTGAAATCCTAGAACAAGTTCAATCTGAAAAAGAAGCAAAAGCAACAGTTATGGAGAGGGCTGATAAAGATCAGGGATCATCAACACAGCCTGCAAGTTTGGAGCAATTAGCTAATCAAATAGGTATGGGACAAATCGAAGATTTAAATATTATCGTAAAGGCAGACGTTCAGGGTAGCCTCGAAGCAGTAAGAGCATCTGTACAAAAAACTAACACGGATTTTGCACGAGCTAATAT
>JAPYRO010000140.1:0-3159 GCA_029941095.1 Dehalococcoidia bacterium | reverse complement strand
GATGTAGGTTCGATTACTGAAAGTGATATTTTGCTTGCCACCGCCTCGGGCGCCACCATAATGGGGTTCAATTCTAGAGTAGAATCTGCAGCACTCCGTCTGGCAAATAGAAGAGGCATCGAGGTTCGAAATTATACCACCATCTATCAACTTATAGATGATCTCAGCAATACCCTTAAGGGAATCGCAGCTCCTATTTTAGAAGAAGTCAACCAAGGCCAAGCGGAAATCAAAGAGATTTTTACCATTAACAAAATTAAGATAGCAGGATGCGTGGTGATTGATGGAGTTATACGTAAGGACAATATGGCAAGAATCGTAAGGAAAAAAGAGACCATATTCGAAGGGCCAATCGAGAGCCTGCGCCACTTCCGCGACGAAGTAAAAGAAGTTATTACTGGGCAGGAATGCGGAATCGCCTTAGCGGAATTTGGAGAGTTCCTTGAAGGGGATTTAATAGCAACATTTACTCAAGAAGAAAAAAGAGCATAGAAGCTTCTAACACGTGAATTAACTAGTAATTGGGGTTCGTATATGAGTAGAAGAGTTGAGCGCATTAATTCTATAATTAAATCGCGGATTAGCCAATCCATCTCTCAAGAAGTAAATGATCCAAGATTATCCGGGCTTTTGACAGTAACCTCTGTTGAAACAAGCCCAGATTTAAAAAAAGCCAAGGTATATGTGAGTGTGATAGCATCCGAGGTCCCTGCAGAAGAGATCTTAAATGGCCTTGCCTCTTCCTCTAGATTCTTAAAACGAGGCTTAGAGGAATTATTTTTGAAAAAGATCCCTGAATTAGAATTTTTAATCGATGATTCGATAGAGAGAGCAGACCGGTTAACTTCTATATTAAATCAAAATAGAACTCCCAAAATAGGAACTTGATAGTTTAGTGGAACCAGTAGATCAGAACCGTAACGGATATATAAGCCTCTGGAAGCATAGTGGCCCGACTTCTTTTGATATGGTTGCGCGTATACGAAAGCTAAGTGGGATAAAAAAAGTGGGTCACGGAGGGACATTAGATCCAAATGCCGAAGGTATCTTACCAATTCTCTTGGGCCAGGGTACTAGAATGAATGGAATGTTCGATAACTATGCAAAAAGATATGAAGCAACCATTTTATTGGGCACTACCACAAACACACTGGACATCGATGGTGAAATACTTTCCCAAACGGACCCTAGTGATATCGATATCGATAAAATCAAAAATAATCTTTTGCAGTTCAAAGGCGAGATCGAGCAAAAACCACCAATGTTCAGCGCTGTGAAATATAATGGGCAGCGTCTCTATAATCTTGCCAGACAAGGGATCACTGTAGAGAGAAAATCCAGAAAAGTAATGGTTTATGACATATGGATAAACAAATTAAAATCACCTTTAGCAGAAATATCCATAATCTGCGGAAAAGGGACATATATACGATCGATATGTGATGAATTAGGAACATTACTAGGCATAGGAGCAACACTACACAGCCTCAGGCGTACTGAATACGGTCCTTTTAACCAGCACAGCTCCCAAACAATAGATCAACTGGAACGAGATTTTGAATCAAAAACATACGCCACCATATACCCATTATCATATTTATTTAACAATTGGCGACGTGTAATCTTAACGGAATCTCAACAGCAACGTGTATCCAACGGGATGACTATTGAAATCAGCGATAAGGATATAATTCCTGCCACCGATAAAATTACCGGTCCAATTCCAACTACCCCACCAGATAATCAAATCAGTGCTTTACGACCAGAAGGAGAACTGGCCGCTATCCTAACAAGGAAAACCAATAACCATTGGCATCCTTCTAAAGTGATTCCGCAATAGAATTTATGGAAATACCAGGTTCGAATAACGATTTTCGGCTAGTTCTGCTAGTTAAGGGGTGTTTTTCGTTGAAAAACAGTTTTTTGTACCACAATTAGCTTGACAGCAGCTTTAGGTCTGCTTAGAGTCTTAGTTATAGTTTTGAAGGGATGGTGCAGATATGCCTGCAAGTGAAGCATATTGCTTAAAGTGCCGTAAAAAGGTACAAATTCAGAATCCTCGCGAAGTGACATTGAAAAATGGTCGCCCAGCAACAACCGGAACGTGCCCAACTAGTGGTACAAAGCTTTTTAGAATGGGTAAAGGCTAAAGATTCCATTAATTTGGGAAAAAGGTTAATGTAAATATTGATTCAATTCGGATAGCGGCGCGGTATGCCTTTTTAAGGTTGCCGCGCCGCTGTTTTGAAGTTGGCAATATAACAACTCGTTGTAGCGGTTCATTAAGCTACCACGAGTTATCAACGTTTTTGCTGTCCTGTTAAGTTAATTAAAAGGGAGATAAACAATTGGGTGGAAAGATTAACGTTGCGATAATCGGAGTAGGTAATTGTGCTTCATCGCTTGTCCAAGGGGTTCACTACTATCAAAATGCAAAAGACGATGAATTCATACCAGGGCTAATGCATCCCAGACTCGGGGATTATCACATAAGTGACATTAATTTTGTAGCAGCCTTTGATGTCGGCGACACAAAGGTTGGCAAAGATCTTTCCGAAGCCATTTATGCAGAACCAAACAATACTTATAAATTTGCTGACGTTCCTAATTCGGGAGTTACAGTAGATCGTGGTATGACTCATGATGGATTAGGAACTTCTCTTTCTAAGAAGATTACTAAAGCTCCTGGGCCTACTGCAGATATAGTGGGAATATTAAAAGAAAAAAAGGTTGACGTGGTTATAAGCTACCTACCCGTTGGCAGTGAAATGGCAACTAAATGGTATGTAGAACAGATTCTAGAAGCAGGATGTGCTTTTATTAATTGTATACCAGTATTCATCGCTAGAGAAAAATATTGGCAAGATAGATTCGCTGAAAAAGGACTACCGATAATTGGCGACGATATCAAATCACAAGTTGGTTCAACTATTGTTCATAGAGTTCTCACCCGTTTATTTGGAGATCGAGCTGTTAAGCTAGAAAAAACTTACCAACTAAACTTTGGAGGCAATACAGATTTTTACAATATGCTAGATAGAGACAGATTAGAATCAAAGAAGGAATCAAAAACAAATTCTGTGTTATCTCAAATGGATTTCGAGCTTGAGGATGAAAACATCCATGTAGGACCCAGCGATTATGTACCCTGGCTAGAGG
>JAPYRO010000139.1 GCA_029941095.1 Dehalococcoidia bacterium | reverse complement strand
GCTTCGAAATAGCTCTGCAGCTAAAAGTAATTTTTGAGTTTGCCCACCAGACAATTCAGTTAAGCGATTGTGTAGATGTGTCTCAGGGAAATCTACAATATCTAGTGTTTCCTCAATTAAATCTGATGGTACGGAGGCACTGTATTTAAGATATTCAGAAACAGTCATCTGTACATGTTTTGAAAAGTTAAGACTTTGTGGAACATATCCAAAAATCAGATCTTTTTCTGTGTCGGAATGTAATTTCAATTCACCTTTGTTGATAGGAAGGAGTCCAAGGATACTTTGGACTAATGTTGTTTTTCCTGACCCATTTTCCCCCACTATGAAAGTTAGTGAATTTTTTGGTATTGAACATGATGCATTGTGCAATACTTCATGAAAATCACGATAAATTGTGAGATTTTGACACTCGATTATATTTTCTGTGAGCTCAGGGTTTTCAATTGCTGTCATTTTAAGACCATCCTACTATTTTATATCGTTCTTTAAAGTTTGTAGGAGTTCACGGCAATTAAATCGAATTAATTCCTGATAATTATGTATGCCGCCACTACCACCGATGGGGTCTAATGTTCCTATTGAAAGATTGTTATCTTTGACGAATGAGTCTAGTGACGATGTCGATAATTGCGGCTCTGAAAAAATTGCTTTGATATCAAATGTGTCAATAAGTTCTTGGAGTTCTTTAAGATAACGCGGCGTTGGTTGGTTTGCGGCTGTTGGCTCAAAACTTCCCTTGATTTGTAAACCAAATGCTTTTCCAAAATAAGGCCAAGCATCATGGAGTGTTATGAATGGAGTTGATTGAATTGGCTTTACTAGTCTAAGCATTTCAGCGGATAATTTTTTTAGGTCTTTACGTAATTCTCGTGTATTTTGTTGGTAAAAATCTTTATTTAGCGGATCTAAAACACTTAATTTATCCGCAATAACTTGTGCTATTAGGCTTGCATTTTCGGGGTCTAACCAGTAATGCGGATTGACTTTCCCATGCGCATGTTCATCGTGTTTTTTTTCATCATATGCGATCAGATTAAATCCTTTGTCCAGCACGACGATGTTTGCTTTGTTAGAAATTCCTTTAATAGCCCACGAGTCTAATGTATGTCCAATTATAAAAATTAAGCGAGACTTTTCTATTCTGACTCTTTCTTGTACTGATGGATTATAAGTGTGGGGAGAGTCATTTGGTTGCACTATCAAGTTTACCTCCAATTTTTCACCAGCGATTTGTCTTACAAGATCATAGATAGGGAAAATGGTGGCCGAGATTATGGGTTTAGTTTCTAGTGAACTATTTTCTGAATTATTGGTAGATGTACATGCTATTGAAAGGCTAAGTCCTGCTAGAAAAATGATTATTAGAAGGATAGTGAATCCAGTTTTGTGACAGGGAAAAGTGAATTTAACCATGATTCTCCCATACGCTATTTGATACTAGATATCATTAGGATATCCTATTTGATACTAGATATCAATATATTATTGACCTCGTTGATATATCTGCCTACCATGCCGTATGCGTAATGCTACTGATGCACTTGCCTGTTTACAGGAAAATGGCTATCGAATAACTACAACTCGACAAGCCGTAAATGATGTGCTGTACCGCCTAAAAGGTCCATTTACTATAGAAGAACTATCCGATGCTTTACCTGGAATTGGGAGAGCAACGGCCTTTCGAACAGTTCGGTTATTTCAAGATTTAGGGATTATCTGTAGGGTTAACCTGGAAGATGGATCAGCCCGTTATCAATTAGCTTCAACGGGTGAGCACCATCATCATTTCATCTGCACGGAGTGTGGTGTAGTAACAGAATTTATTGATGCCCATATAGATCAAGCGGTAAATAGACAAGCTCAAGGAGCTAATTTTGAATTGAATGCTCACACAATAGACTTATACGGGATTGGTTCATGCTGTAGCAAAAAATGTTCTACCAACTCCTAACTTGGAGTTGGTAAGAGCATTTCGTTATTAAGAAGTAGCTGTTAATCTCACATTATGCTTTCACGTTATAGGGTTCTTGATTTTACCCGTGAACGTAATTTGATATGTGGTCAGATTCTAAGTGATTTAGGGGCTGAAATTATACATGTCGAACTTCCCACTGTTTCTCCAGAACGCTCGTTTGTTTGGGAAGCATATGCAAAAAATAGCAAAAGTGTAGTAGTTGATTTTGAAGATTTAAAAAACGCATCAGATTCGAAACTTTTAAAAAAACTTATTGCAGGCTCAGATTTTTTAATTGAAGATTTTCCACCCGGTTATCTCGATCAATTTAATCTCGGCTATACCAGTCTTGAAAAAAACCATAAGGACCTCATCTATGTTTCACTATCTCCATATGGGCAAGATGGCCCAAAATCTGATTATGCTGCCACTGATCTAACAATTATGGCTGCTTCTGGCTTATTACATATTACGGGAGCGCCTAAAGAACCTCCGTTGCGCATATCTGAACCGCAAGCAGAATTACACTCATCGGCGGAGGCAGCTGGAGCTGCTCTTATTGCGTTACAGGACAGACATATTTCAGGATTAGGTCAGCATGTAGATGTCTCTGCCCAACAGGCAGTAAATCTAGCAACACTTACTCAAATGGGAGGAATTGCGTTAGGTGATGAGGAAACAGTTCGTGCAGCAGGAGGGATGCAGATCGGTGGGGTTCAAATCAAGCTTATATGGGAAGCTAAGGATGGCCATGTGGCGATAACATTTTTTTTTGGAGATATGGTAGGTCCATATACTCGTCGCTTAATGGAATGGATTTATGAGGAGGGAAGATGTGATAGTCAAACTAGGGATAAGGACTGGAAGGGATATGTTTCCTTATTAGTGAGTGGGGAAGAGACACAGGAGGAGTTTCTAAGAGTCCTTAATTGTGTTGCAGACTTTGTTAAAGGTAAAACGAAGTCTGAATTATTTAGGGAGGCACAAAAACGAAATCTATTGTTAGTACCAGTATCTACAATTTCGGATTGTTTAGAAAATGATCAACTTAAGGCTAGGGATTATTGGCAAGAATTAAAATTACCAAATGGTTTAGCGCGTGTACCTGGTCCATTTATTAAATTAAGTGAATTTTCCATACAAAAACCTGTATCTGCACCTAGATTAGGTGCAGATACAGATCTGTACCGAAGGGAAAAGATAAGGCAACGATCTGCGGCACCAGCTAATCTAGTAATCAGGCATAACTCAAATCCAAAGATTAAACAAAGAGTAGAGGAAGATCGAAACCTACCTTTGGCTGGTTTAAAAGTTCTCGATTTTATGTGGGTTCAAGCTGGTCCAACAATGACACGTGTACTTGCTGATTACGGGGCAACTATTGTTCGAGTAGAAACACCTGCACACCCAGAGGTGGGTCGAGGGATGCATCCATTTCATGATGGGAAGCCAGGTCCTGAAAACAGTGCCTATTTTGGTAATATGAATGCGGGAAAGCTGGGTCTTACGCTTGATATGAATAGCCCAACAGGCCTTAGTGT
>JAPYRO010000138.1 GCA_029941095.1 Dehalococcoidia bacterium | reverse complement strand
GGTGAAACAGAGGATACTACTATCGCGGATTTGGCAGTCGCGGTAAATGCGGGCCAGATAAAAGCGGGTGCTCCGGCAAGAGGCGAACGAACAGCCAAATATAATAGACTGTTAGTCATTGAGGAAATGCTTGGACCTCGAGCAAAGTATGCAGGCAAACATATTATGGGAATCGAGTGAACATGGTTAGTAAAGAGGTTTCTAATAATTCTAATGTTCTCGAGTTAAGGATATACCGAATAGACGACACTATGATAACAGATTGGGTACGTGCGTTTGATAGAGAAGTCCGTGTCATTAATGAATCAAGTGGAGCGGGTATTATGGGGGCGGGTTTCAATGCTAATGTTAAAAATGAATTTATTTGGATAAGATCCTTTCCAGATCAGGAATCCAGAGAAATAATTCGATCTAGAATATATGATGGAGACGAATGGCTGAATATACAAGATAAAATTAGAGGTATGCTGGATACTCGTACGGAACAGTTGCTATATCCGGTAGGCTTATGGTCTCCAGGAAAACAATTATTTCGATCTGATAATAGAGAACAACTTAACGAGATCAGAATATATGAAATAGCTGAAGGCCGGATGGAGGATTGGCTAACAATTTTCCAGGAAAAAATCATTAAATTGCACCATGAAAACGGCGTCTTTGTCGGTGGCTTATTCCGGACAGTGGAGGAAAGCAATAAATTTATCTGGTTCCGATCTTTCGATGATGAAGAACACAGAAAAATAGCCACACAAAAAATTTACCAAGGGAAAGACTGGAAAAATATTAGTGAACAGGTCGGTATTTTACTGAAAGATTACTCTAACATGAGGGAGCTCAATCCACTAAAATGGTTTAAGTAGTTGAGGTCTGTAATTATAAAGATCGTTTTATATTTTATCTAAAATTTTGTTAGAATCAAAAGTATCAATATTAGGGGGATGTGCGTAATGACTTTTACCGTAGGAATTAATGGATTTGGGAGAATTGGTAGACAAGTATTCAAAGCAATTATAGATAGATATCCAGATGAACTTGATATAGTAGCAGTTAATGATCTAACTAGCCCAGAGACTAATGCTCACTTATTAAAGTACGATAGCACCTACGGAAGGTTTCCTGGAGACGTAGATTCTGACAGCGAGGGACTCATAGTTAATGGGAAAAAAGTTAAAGTGGTATCAGAACGAGATCCAGCGAAAATTCCTTGGGGTGATATGGGAGTCGATATTGTCGTAGAATCAACGGGGATATTTACCGACGCGAGCAAAGCTGCCGGCCATTTAAAAGGTGGCGCTAAAAAAGTTATTATATCTGCGCCTGCATCGGGGGAAGATAAGACGATAGTATTAGGTGTAAATGATGATACATATGATCCAATAAACCATAATATTATTTCTAATGCCTCATGCACTACTAATTGTATAGCTCCTGTCGCAAAAGTTATTAATGATCGATTTGAGATAAAAAAAGGATTGATGTCAACGATTCATTCCTACACTAACGACCAAAATATATTGGATCAAGTTCACAGTGATCTAAGAAGAGCTCGTACCGCAGCTGCGAACATCGTACCTACTTCTACCGGAGCAGCAAGAGCAGTGGGCCTTGCTTTGCCAGAGTTGAAAGGCAAGATACATGGGATGGCCTATCGAGTCCCCACAACCACGGTATCGATCGTCGATTTTACTGCAGAGATTGCAGGGCCCACTACTGTTAAAGAAATTAATCGAGCGTTTTCAGATGCGGCCGCGACTCATTTAAATGGCATATTAGATTATAGTGACGAGCCTTTGGTAAGTTCTGATTACCGAGGCGATCCACATAGTGCAATTTTAGACTCCTTGTCCACAATGGTTATCGAAGATAATATGGTTAAAGTAGTTGCATGGTATGACAACGAGTGGGGGTACAGCTGCCGAGTTGCTGATCTGGTTGTTTTTGTTGGAAACAAAGGTATTTAACCCGTCACCTATCAGCCAAAAACAGTAAAAAATATGTAAGTTTGGTTTATCGAAAAGCAGGTTTGATTGAGGATATGATTTCGATTTTGTGAACCGAATCATCTGATACTATTATGAACATTTTAGAAATATTAAGTATAACTAGAGATTTAATGTTAATTCTTATGGGTGTTTTCGCGATTTTAATACTGTTTTTAGTGATCAGAGTGCTCCTTAAATTAAATAGAGTATTAGATGGATCGATAGGATCAATTAAAAGAAGCTCCAAAAACTTTGAAGTTATACTTAAATTAATTCTTGATGCACTAGTTAAGCCTCTTATACCAACCTTTACTTTTTATTCAGGGGTTAAAGCATTTTATCGGGCGATAAATAAATATTTAAACAGAAATTCCTAAATATAGTTGTATACTTGTGTACAGAACTTAAAGTATTGAATCTCGTTGTGCAGCGTCATAACATATAAATAACTGGTATTTAGTTTGGAGATAATATATGTCTAACGAAGATGATAACGGAAGCTCCCTCCCCTTTCTTGTTGGGTTTATAGCTGGAACCATATTTGGTGGAATATTAGGTGTATTGTTTGCTCCACAGCCAGGTGAAGATGCCCGAACAGAATTGAAAGAGAAAAGTTCAAAATTGCGGAGCGATGCTAGAGATTTGGGACATACTGGCCAAGAATCTCTACGAGATGCTATATCAGAGGGCCGCGATGCCGCTGTCAGAGCTCGTAAAGACATGGAAGAGTGGGTAGAGCAAGCTCGGGTAAATAACGGCGATATCTCCGATAAGTAATTTGATCTAGGATGTACCTGTTAGTAGTCGTCTTAAGTGTTCTTCATCCTCTGGTCTTATAACTGCGATTACTTCGTCACCAGATCTTAAGATAATCTCCTGTGATGGAGTGTGAACTGTCCTACCCTGGTCAATTATTAGTATAATACTACTCATCTCGGGTAGATCAATGTCTGATACTTTTTTCCCTATAACAGCGGAATCCTCTGTAATTTCGACGTGACATAATTCTTGTCCCGTACCTTTTAAGCTTAAAACAGGTATTAAGGGGTGGGTTGGCATCTCCTGAGCGATTTGCGACATAATCACTTCAGTTGTGTTCACTGTTGCGTCAACACCGAGGATTCGAAAAAGCTCCCTATTTTGAGGGTTATTAATTTGTGCGATAGTTTTTGAAACGTTGAATTCATGTTTTGCTACTTGGCAAGCTATTAAGTTGTCTTCATCGTCACCCGTTGTCGCAATAAAAGCGTCCGCTCTTTGAGCTCCTATTTCCTCTAGGACTTTAACTTCGCAACCATCTCCCAGATAAGAAGCACTGCCAAGCTCTTGAGATATGAAACTGTGCCTTTCCGCATTGCGTTCTATACAAAGTACTTCGTCACCATTTCTTAACAGTGACTGTGTTAACGAAAAACCTATTTTGCCGCCGCCAACAACAATAATATACAACTAAAATCCCCCTTTACTTAAAGCATATTTCATTTTATATCTATCTATTTGCAATAATATCATGCATCATATTTGAGATTATCCCGGTAGAAC
>JAPYRO010000137.1 GCA_029941095.1 Dehalococcoidia bacterium | reverse complement strand
TTCTATATGAAGTCAATGGTTTAATTTTGGGCCACGTAGCCACCATAAAGGAGCTCGACAATGTTCTCGGACCCGCAGAACCCCGGGTTTCCGAGGCTTTTGTAGTGGCGGGAGTGACGAGACTTGAACTCGCGGCCTCCGGCGTGACAGGCTGATGAATTTCCCAGACTTCTGCGGCTCTTACCACTCCAAATACACCCAGTATACATCCAGTGTGCATATACCGACAGCGTTAAAGTTGTAAGAAATACTCTAAAATCACTTTAAAATTAATATCATAAAATCTGGCGTTTTTCAGTATTGTAAGTTGCCGAAATATCTAATACCAAGCAAGCACTCCGAAAGAAAACGGATTGGTAATAAAACACGGTTCAAAAAAATTAAAGAGTAATAGACGATTATGCTAATCTTTTAAAAGGAATTACCTTCCAAGAGTGTGCCAAGACCAATAGCCCGCCGATTGTCGCGGGAACGTGATATTCAAACGGGGTAAGAAGACTAAGAAATGCAATAAAAAGTCGAAGAATAATGGAAATCGGGGATAGCTTGTCTCTGTCAAAAGCACTTAAGGCCGAACTGATTAAATAAATTGCTAAGGTGAGACGAAAAACGATGGAAATTAAGGTCAGAAAGTCGAAATTTTCAACCAATAATATCGTTGGATAATACGCAAAAGCGAACGGTATTATGAATTTTGCTATCCCTATTCGTAGCGCCATAAAGGCTGTAATAATTGGGTTGGCCCCCGCTATAGGCGCAGCAACGTAAGCAGCTATTGCCACAGGAGGTGTTAGCGAGGACGCGACACCATAATAGAAGACAAATAGGTGAACAACCAATGAACTCAAACCCAGAAGCTTAATGGAAGGTCCCATGATTAAAACAATGATTAAGTAGGCGGGCAGTGTCGGCATGCCCATGCCCAAAATAAGAGCACCTGTCATAGCAACCAAAAGTGATAAAAATAGTTGTTCTGCTCCAAGGTTTTCCACTAAACCAGCAAATTTTAACCCAAGACCAGTCGTATCCATTACACCAACCACTATCTCGATTGCAGCAACAGAGATCATAAGTTCCGCCGCATTAGTTCCTCCTGATATTAAACCGCGCACAAGACGAAGGGGGTCTTGTCTAACCCTTGGGTTAATAAAACTACAAACCAATAAAACGATCAAAGCAAAGAAACCTGCCATAGCTGGAGAAAAGCCACTGGCGAGACTAATGATTACTGAAAGAATAGGAGCAACAAACATAATGGCATTCAAACGGTCTTGCGGTGTTATCTTGTAGGCATCCAAATCGACAATTGGTTCAATGCCTTGCTTCCGTGCTTCCACTGTTACACCCATAAATAAACTCAAATAGTAAAAAAGTGCGGGTAATAAGGCGGCCGTGATTAAATATAAATAAGGTATGCCGGCTAAATCTGCCATAACAAGGGCTGCCGCACCCATAATCGGCGGCATTATTTGTCCTCCACAGGAGGCGGTTGCTTCAACGCCGGCAGCAAATGCGGGCGAGAAACCCCGTTTTTTTATAATCGGGATCGTAAACGTGCCGGTTCCCACTATATTGGCTACGGGACTCCCGGACATAGTTCCAAATAAGCCGGAGGCTAATATAGCGGCATGAGCTGGCCCCCCTCTAGTTTTTCGCGTTAATCTAAACGCGTATTTTAGTAGTGTTTCACCGGCTCCCGTGTTTTCAAGTAGTACACCGAAGAGAACAAATATTAGTACCACGTTTACTACAATATTTGTGATTGATCCAAAGACCCCTTTATTGAGATTAAACCAGAGGTTTTCTGCTATTTGATCAAGAGAAAAACCCGTGTGTCGCAAAACACCCGGTAGGTCTTGGCCCCAAAGGATATACGCCAAGCTGAGAATTGTTACCCAGAATAATGTCAAACCCCAGACACGACGAGTTAGTTCTATGATGACGAAGAAGCCACAAAAACAAGCAACAACATCAATATTGAGGATATCATATAAATCGTTAGCCATTAATTTTTGGACAACAGTGAATCTATAAATGGCAAATATTGAGCTAATGAGAAGAACAAAATCAAAATACATAGAGAGCGTTCGAGATAATTTGTTATTTGACTTAGGCGTCAAATCAGATCTCATTTTAAATAGAACTATAAAAATCGACGCAACATAAATACCGCCCCGTTGCTCAATCGGATAGAATAAGCCAAAACCGGTTGAATAAATTATTATTAGAGCCAAACAGACTGCAACAAACGAAACTAAGAAAATAGATAAATCCCCTTTGCCACCGCCAGCGTGTAATATGCCTTTTATATGATTTAACATGTATACTAACCCAAAAGAAACTGGCCACTTCTCCCCGTATTCTTACAATACGAGGAAAAGTGTTTGATATCTAATCTATTTTGCTTCAGGTGGAATAGCTATTTTTGGTATATCAAAGCCGGCTTCCTTATAGTACTTATACGCCCCGATATGTAACGGACCGTTTACAGCATCAAAAGCTGTCTTTTTGGTTAGTTCTTCCATATATTTAGCGGTTGCCTGCACTTCTTTGAGGTTTTCCCAAAACGATTTTGTAGCTTTGTAAACTACTTCTTCTGGCACCATAGATTGAGTTCCAACAAAGAGATAATAGCCCAGCTGAGTGACAGGTTTTGTATTCATTTGTCCTTTGTAAGAGTTTGGCTGAACAGTGGTTAACATATAGTCCGGCTCGTTAAGAAATTCTTCAAGACCACTATTGGATTTTAGTGCGCGCTCTGGAAGAGAAATTAGTCTAAACTTATTCGTTAGGCCAAATTGTTCTATCAATGCAGAACCGAGCTGGATAGGTCTAACCAGAACATCAATCTTTTTGTCCTTCATGGCCTGTATTCCCTCACCCCAATTGAGTATCACACCCTGATAGTCCTTCCCCGCTTCATAACCAGATCCAACTTTGATCTGGACCTTAGCTTCGTAGGTAGCACCACCCGCTGGTGGACCAAGAAATATCTTTTTACCCTTAAAGTCCTTAAAGCTTCTAATCCCAGAATTCTCATAAACTAAAAAATGGGTAAGGCCAGCCGGGTATGAAAATATATACCTGATTTTCTTTGCAACCTCGGGAGCGTCATTTTTCTTTTTATACATTGCGATCTTTTTTTTCATTGCTTTATAAAAGAAAGGGACGCCACTATAAAAATCCAACTTTCCCTTTCCTGCTTGATACGTAGAAACCGTAAGAGTTTTACTTGCGTTTATTTGGATGTTTATACCAGCACGTTTCGCCATTTTAGCGTAAGTGACCATCATACTATGCGCCGAACCGCCTGGAGCACCCGTATCTGCTTTATATATTTTCTGTGCATTCGATGTATTGGCGAAAAGAGCGCCTACTAGTAACATCGGCAAGACCCCGCGACAAAATAAATTTCCAAAATACATGTCCATCTCCCTAGAATATTAATTTGTTAAAGATTGAGAACTATCCTGTACAGTAAACGTCAACTGTTTATCTCAATAGCTTAGTGGAAAAGATCTCCTTTGTATCCCCCAAATTGCCCTAATTCGACGTTTTATTC